>JAKOSS010000109.1 GCA_029777145.1 Acidobacteriota bacterium
GTGATCCGCGGAAGATGGTTGCCGAGGCATTCCCACGAATCGCCGTTGTCGGCTGAGAAATAAAGGCTTCCGCCGGTCGTTCCGAACGCGACGCTGCCGTCAGCCGTTGCTCCCATCGAATCGCGCAGGACGCAGTCGTAAACGTCCTTTTGCGGCAAGCCGTTCGAGAGTGCTTCCCATGTTTCGCCGGCATCCGTGCTGCGGTAAACGCGCATTTTGCCTTCGGGAAAAATGCGTTCGACGTCCGCCTTGATTGGGATGATGAACACGCGGTCGGGTCCGTTAACCGCCATCGCGAATCCGAAATCGGTCGGCAGCTTGTCCTTGCCGATGTTCGTCCAATCGCCGCCGCGATCGTCGGTGCGGTAAACGCCCCAATGATGCTGAAGGAACAGCCGGTCGGAATTCGACGGGTGATACGCGATCTTGTGGACGCACTGTCCGAATTCGGGTTCCGGATCAGGCATGAAAGGTGCGACGATGTGTTTGTTCGCCGCTTCCCAGTTTTCGCCGCCGTCCGAAGTCTTGTAGCAACCGCCGGTCGAGGTCGCGACGACCCAATTCTCAGCGTCCATCGGCAGCACGGTGTGCATGCACAGACCGCCGAATCCCGGTCCCCACTGCGCGCGGTGCGGATGATTCCAGAGCCCTTCGCATAACTGCCACGATTTGCCGCCGTCGTCCGACGTGAAAAGCGCCGACGGCTCGACGCCCGCAAACAGACGATCTCCGAGCGCTGTGATCTGCCAGATCTTTTTGAGCGCGGTCTCGGTCGATTCGGGGAATTTCAGCGGATGCTCCATCGTTTCCCACGTCCGTCCACCGTCTTCCGACCGGCAGAGCATCTGTCCGGTCCATTCGGTGAACGGCGCCGCCCATAGCGATCCGCCGATGAACTGTGTTGCGAAGACCGATTGGCCGTTGAACTGCGGCTCGCGGCAACTCCAGCCGTCGCCGTTTCTGTCAAAGATGAACAGTCCCTTGAGGGTCCCGACCGCGATCGTGTTTGCAGACATAGAAAAGCACCGCCTATGATGAAAATATGTGCGGAAGGATATCACAAAAAGGCCGGCGCGAAGATTTCAAAGAATTCATCTACAGGTTCGATCCGCAGGAGGATCTCTTCCGGCCGAACATCAAACCGACGCAAAATGTGCAGATCGTCATCAATGACGAAGACGATGATGCACATACGGTTACGGCGCGCTGGTGGTTCCAGAAGGAAGGCGCGAAAGAGTTCAGTACCGAGTACACGACGTTCAACGCGGCGGCTGAAAAACTCGAGAAGAGTTTTCTGTGGCGCGGCGCGTTTCACAAACGGCGCTGTATCATTCCGGTGACTGCGTTCTACGAGTGGAACGTCAAGGGCGAACCTCCGCTAGAGATCGGAATGCCGGTTCACGATCAGCCGTTCGCACTCGCCGGACTTTGGAGCAATTTTTATCCCGAAGGGGAACACCAGTTCTCGTTCACGATCATCACGACCGATCCGAACGACTTCATGAAGCCGATTCATCGCCGCATGCCGGTTGTGCTCGGCGGATTGAAGGATCAGGAAAAATGGCTCAAAGAGGGCGGGATCGAAATGCTCCTCCCGTTTGAAGGAGAGTTGGTCGGGGAAAAGTTGGGGCAGTCGCTTGAGAGGATGTACCCCTAGGCATTTGGGAATGCGGATTTGGGAGTTCGGATTTCGTTGTGATTTGATCACCTCCCAAATCCCAAATCCCAAATCCCAAATCCCAAATCCCAAATCCCAAATCCCAAATCCCAAATCCCAAATCCCAAATCCCAAATCCCAAATCCCAAATCCCAAATCCCAAATCAATTTAAGAGTTCCGGTCCTTTTTCCTCGATCTCGACCGGGGCGTCGAATGAAGGCGATTCTTCTTCGAGCGACCAGATCTCGAACATCACCGGCGGGCATTCGTGGACGAATCGCGACGGCTTCTGGAGCACGGTCTGACGGTTATAGTCGACGACCATCAGCGGGTACGTGAGATAGAGTTCGTCCTTCGCACGTGTCAGCGCGACGTACCAGAGCCGGCGCTCCTCCTCCTCGCTGTCGATCTCTCGCAACGAACGCGGCGACGGGAACTTTCCCTCGGCCGTCCAGATCATGAACACGACTTTCCACTCCGCGCCTTTCGCCTGATGAACGGACGACAACGTCAGCAATTCGTCCGGCTCGCCGCCCTCGATCACGTCTTCGGCTGAGATCGGCGTCGGTTCCTTGAAGCGTTCGGTCGATAGCAGCGCGAGTTCAGAAAGGAAAGCTTCGGTCGTTTCGTACCGCGATGCATAAAGTGCGAGTTGGCGGATATCCTCGGCGCGCATCTCCGCATTTTCGAACGTTTCCTGCAGGTATTGCTCATAACCCGAAGTCAGAACAAGCTCGATCTGCTTCGCCGGCCGGTCGCGGTTCTCGTCCGATACGAGCTTTTCAAGCAGACCGACGAAGTCCTGCCACTGTGGTTTGGATTGGAGTTTGGGAGAAACAGCCGATTTTAGATTTGCGATTTGCGATTTGCGATTTGCGATTGCCGTCGATTCCGGGCCCGGTTCGAATCCCAATTCCGAATTCCCGAGTCCGAAATAGATCTTGCTTGCCGTTGCCGGTCCGACGCCCGGGATCAGCTTCAGAATCCGCTTCCAAGCCAGTTCGTCACGCGGATTGACGATGATCTTCAAATAAGAAACGACGTCTTTGATGTGCGCCTGTTCGAAAAATCGCACGCCGGACTGCACGCGGTATGGGATGTTGCGCCGCGTCAGCTCGAGCTGCAGTTCGAGGCAGTGATAATGTGAGCGATAAAGAACTGCAATATCTTCAAGCGAAGTTCCTTCATCGCGGAGTTCCAGGATCCGCGAGGCGATGAACGCCGATTGCTGCTCGACGTCCGAACACGGAACGAGCGCCGGCGCGAAGCCGCGTGACTTTTTCACTGCCCTGAGCATCTTTGGAAACTGCCGTCGGTTGTTGGCGATCGAGGTATTCGCCAATCCGAGGATCTCCGGCGTCGAGCGGTAATTCGTTTCGAGTTTGTACGTGGCCGCTTCCGGATAACGTTTCGGAAACTCGTAGATGTTCGTAAACTCCGCGCCGCGCCACGCGAAGATGCTCTGCGCGTCGTCGCCGACGACCATCACGTTGCGGTGCTTGACCGCCATCAGATCTATGATCTCCGCCTGCAGACGGTTCGTGTCCTGATACTCGTCGACGAGGATGTGCTGGAACTGTTCAGCGTAAACGTCGGCGATTTCGGGCCGTTCGACGAGCAATCGCTTCCAGTTGAGCAGCAGATCGTCGTAATCCATCACGTTCCGTTGGCGCTTCCGATCCTGAAAATGCATGTCGATCAGCTTGATCTGGCCGGTCAGCGGCTCGAAATACGGATATTTGCTGATGATGACGTCCGAGATTGGTTGGTCGGTATTGTTCGCGAACGAAATGATGTCCTGGATTACCTCGGCCTTCGGAAAACGCTTCGACTTCGTATCGACACGCGTTTCGTCGATCGAAACGTTGATCATGTCCTTCGCGTCCTCGGCGTCAAGAATCGAGTAGTTGTTCGCATACCCGATCGAGACCGCGTGTTTGCGAAGGATCAGATTGGCGATGCGATGGAACGTTCCGCCCCAGATCCGATGGACGTTCTGCGAACCCGTAAGTTGTTCGACACGGCGGAGCATCTCGCGCGCCGCGCGGTTGGTGAACGTCGCGAGCAGAATTCGTTGCGGCGAAACCCCGCGCTCGATCAGATATGCGACGCGATAGGTGATCGTCCGCGTCTTGCCCGTTCCCGCGCCGGCGACCACGAGCGCCGCTCCGGGCTTTGCCGTCACAACGCGAAACTGCTCCTCGTTCAACTCTTCGCGGTACCGCGTGAGCTGCTCGGGGAGCGAGTCGTGATCGCGTTTGATGACGTACTTTTTCATCGATGAAACATCATATCATCTGGATTCAAAATTCAAGATTCAAGATTCAATAAGGACTTCAATTTGAATCTTGAACCTTGAATCTTGAATCATAGATCAGATCACCGTTTCCAAAGCTCCGACAATCGTCGCCGCCCTTCGATTTTCGTTTCAATATCGGGAATTGAAAGTACGAGTTTCTCGAGGCTCTCCAGATAATCCGGTTCCCTGAAGACCTGACGGATCTCAGCGAGAAACGGCTGGATCTTCGCATAGACGAAGATGTATTCCGACCCCGAATCGAGGAACATCTGCCGGTCAATTCCGCCGTTGAGGACGAACGACGCGGCCATGTCCCAAAAAGATGTCACCATTCGATACGAAGCGCTTTCGGCCTGGCCGGACCTGAAGATCGAGATGACATCCATCACCGACTCCGGATTGAACTCGGTGAAATACCACGCGCGGGCCTCGCGCATCCGCTCATCACGGCGAAGCTCGTAAAGTTTGAGGATCGCCATTACATCATTCTGTTTTTCCACACTTTCTCCTCACTATCAGTTCTCAGTTATCAGCTATCAGTTATTTCGAATCGACAAAGCCATCGCCTTTGGCAAACCGCGTTACCTGCGCCGCGCTCGATCGGCAAAACCGCAGGTTGTCGACCGCGACGGCAAGTTTGCCTTCCGAGATCTCGAGTGCCGTTTCGAATTCAGCGACCGCAGCGTCGGTCTTCCCGCCCATCGCGAGCAGAACGCCGACATTGTTATGACTGATCGCGAGTTCTTTTGAGCCGAATTTGATCGCGTTTCGGAATGCGGATTCCGCGCGCGGCCATTGTTCGAGCGCCAGGTAAATATAGGCCGCGTCGAACCACGTCTCCCCGTTGCGCTTGTTGATCCGGAGAGCCGCTTCGAACGCCTCAGCCGCCGATTCCCAGTTCCGAAGTTCAGCTTCGGTCATCCCGAGCGAATAGAACGCCTTTTCGTATGTTGGATCGAGCCTGATCGAGCGTCGAAATTCAGATTCGGCCTCGACGAACCGCCCGAGCCGGTAAAGACACGCACCGGCGTTGAAATGCATCCGCGACCGTTTTGCGTCGCTCATTCGTTCCGTCTTTGAACTTTCGATCGTCTCGCGAAAATCCGCAAGCGCCGACTCGAATTGTGCTGAATTAGCCAGCCTGATCCCGCGTTCGAAAACGGTCTCGGTCGACTGGGCGATCGCGCCCGTGCTGAGAATCACAATAACGAATAATCCCCAAACTGTACGTTTCATTTACAAAACCTCCTCAGACCCGTTTTCGAGTCTGAGGGGATTTTAGGAATTTCAGGATGGGAGATTCTTTCGACCGTTTGCTGATTTTGTTCTGAAATTGCTCAGATCACGCAAGCCGCAGACTGCGCCAGGTTTTCGGCGTCAGGTTGGTCAATTTTCTGAAGATCGACGTGAAATGACTTTGATTCTTGAAGCCCGATTGCAGGCTCACCTCAACGATCGGGAGTTCGTCGTTCTCAAGCAAACGCTTGGCGCGTTCGACGCGTTTTTCGGTCAGAAACTGCTGCGGTGTGCGGCCCGTCGATTTGCGGAACGCGCGGGCGAAATGAAACTGGCTGAGTCCGGCGACGGCCGCCAGTTCCGCAAGCGAAATGTCGCTCTCGAGATTGGCGTCGATAAACTCTTCAACGCGGCGGAGTCTGTATCCTGAAAGTCCTCCGCTCAGATTTTCAGGGACTGAATGTCCGTTTGAATAGTTTTTGAGAAGATGGAGCGTCAGTGACTGGATCAAAGATTCTGCATAAAGACGACCCGACGAAGAGTCGTTTCGTGATTCTTCAAGAAGCGTCAGTCCGAGTTGCCGGACGAGCGGATCCTCGTTTCGATAGGCTTCGTCGAACTCGTAGTTCGTCGAAAAACCATTTTCCGCGGCGGTTTTCGAAACAAACTTCGGTTCCAACAGGATCCCGAGATCCTCGATCGGGTGGTTCCAATATGCCTCGACCGGCTGGCCGGCGGGCATGAAACAGACGTTGCCGGTCCGGCTCTTCGTGATCTTTCGGGTTCCGACGCCGGTGACGCGCTCGGTGGTCAGAAGTCCGGCGAGCGGAATGTTCAGCTCGTGGCACTGCGACGATTGTTCGGGCATGTGTCCGGCGACGACCTTCGCGTGATGGATCTTCAAACCGTCCCACTCTGCGGCGTGACGGAAGAAATACGGAGTTGCGGCATTGTTCTTCCAGACGATCTGCATGGTTTTCTAGTTTTAGACCTTTGCTCCGAATAATGCAAGTGAGTACTTACTTACTTTGAGTTAGGAGTCGGTAGTCAAGTGTCGAGAGTCCGAATTCGATTGTCGGGCGTGAGTAACCCACGACTCCCGACTTTCGACCGCAACGGTCATGAATGCTATACTTGTCGGACTAAATCGCAATCATTTTGCCAAATAAGAGGAACACAGAATTATGAAATTTCCAGGCGGGTTCGACATGAACTCAATGATGAAACAAGCCCAGAAGATGCAGGAAGAAATGGGCAAACAGATGAAGACGACGGTCGTCGACGCGTCGGCCGGCGGAGGTGCCGTGGTCGTCAAGATGCGGGGCGACTTCGAGGTCATGGAACTGACGATCTCGCCCGACCTCGTGAAAGACGGCGACGTCGAAATGATCCAGGACCTGACGATGGCCGCGCTCGGCGAGGCTCGCCGCAAGGTCGAAGAGAAACTGAAGGGCCAGTTGGGCGGGATGCTGCCGCCGGGACTCGGATTTTAGATTTTCGATTTTGGATTTGGGATTGGCCGACTGATTCCGGATCCAAGATTCGTTTGATGATGATTTTGGATCGCGGATTAGCTCGATGACTAATCCAAAATCCAAAATCAAAAATCCAAAATCGACGATGCTTGATTATTCTGAGCCGGTCGCGAAGCTGATCGACGAATTCAAACGCCTGCCGGGGATCGGCCACAAGAACGCCCAACGGCTGGCGTTTTTCATCCTGCGTCGTCCGAAAGAGGAGGTCGAGCGGTTCGTCGAGGCGCTGCATGAGGTCAAGGAACGTATAGTCTTCTGCGACGTTTGCAACAATCTCACCGACGTAAATCCCTGTCTTTACTGTACTTCCCCGACGCGTGACCGATCCGTGATCTGCATCGTCGAAGAGCCGTACAACCTTGTCGCGATCGAAAAGACGCGATCGTTCAAGGGGCTTTACCATATCCTTCACGGAGCACTTTCGCCGATCCGCGGCGTCGGTCCGGACGAACTGATGCTCGCCAATCTGTTTCCACGACTGAGCCCCGAGAACAACGACGGAGTCGAGGTCACCGAGGTCATCGTTGCGACGAATCCGACAACGGAAGGCGAGGCGACGGCGAATTACATCGCGCGGCTTCTGAAGCCGCTCGGCGTCCGCGTCACCCGCATCGCGATGGGAATGCCGGTCGGCAGCGATCTCGAGTTCGTCGACGAAGTGACGATGGACAAGGCGCTCACGAACCGGCACGAAATCTAGCAATTTGCGATTTTCGATTGCCGATTTGCAATTGATCGACCGGCATCTGTCCGACCGGACGAAACCCAATAATTCGACGATCGCAAATCGAAAATCGGCATTCGCAAATACCTAAAACCTTTTCCTCAATCTTATTTCAAAACTGAAGCTGTCTTTGTTGCGGGTGACGTTCGTCAGCGAGCGTTGCTCGTACTGTGCGACGAATGAGAGTCTGTTCGAAACGCGGTATTCGAGCGCGAGGACCTGATTCTGATCTTCCGAAAGATTCGTCGAATAGGTAACAAGCAGGTTGCGGTTGATCTGACGTCCGACCGTTAGCCGCGCGGTCGGATTCAAACGTTGCCCCGAAAGGATCGGGTCGAGCTGGAACTTGTTGAGGCCGAACAACTTGTCGGTCGCACGCGCGACCGGTTTGTTGATGATCTCGTCGGTCAGGATCTCGGCCGCGGTCTTGATTCCCGATTGCGCGAGTGTCGGAATTCCGGACGCCGTGTTCGACAGGCTTCCGGTTGTGATCAACGAGATGACGTCGGCCTGCGGCAGCGCCGGATTCGAGCGCACCGTCGCCTTCAGGTTCTCCGTGTCCGAAAGCCGCCCGTCGAGGTTCAAAAATACCTGATATCCGTTGATCTCCGATTCCGCCTGAAGGCCGATGACCGGATCGACGCCTTCGGTATTTGGGGGAAAGACGAGTTCGCCGCGTTGGATCTCATAGCGGTCATTTCGGTAGAAAAGCGTTCCGGACCCGGCCGTGATGCGTCCGGCGACCTGCGGAAAATCAAGATCGCCCGTCACGCGGAGCGAAAGTGACGCCGTCAGATCGGCAAGATTGTTCCTGACGACCAACGCGTCGCGGCCCTCGACAAGCAGATCGAGCCGGACGTCGCCGATCGACGAACCGCTGTCTCCCTGTGTGATCGCGCCCTCGCGACGCCCGCCGATCACGTCGGCGAGGTCGATATCGCGGGAATAAACGCTGCGTTTGGCATTGATCCGCCCGGAAACGACACTCGACAACTGCTCACCGATCCGTCGCCCGTTTACCTCGATCTCGGCGTCGCCGGTCGTGATGAAATTCTTCGGCAGCGGAAGCGTCACGTCGGATCCGCGAATCGCGACGCGAAACGCCTCGACGTTCAGTTTGTCGCCCAGAAACGCCCCGCCCGAAGCGGTGAACTTTCCGCCGCCGAGAAATCCGTTGATCTCGCTGATCTGAACCTGATTGGAAGTGAAGATCGCGCGCCCGCGGATCCGATCGAAAGTGATCCGTTCGGTACCGATGAATGCCGCGGCCGAGGCATTTTGAAAATCGGCCGTGCCGTTCAGTCGTGACGTTGAATTCGGTCCTGTCAGCCGCATGCTGACGTCGGCGAGCCCGGCGAAGAACGCGTTCTTCGAAGCGACGTTAAGGACCGCGAGATTGATCCTTCCATCGATCGAGAAGTCGTTGATACCCTCGTCACGAAGCGCCTTCGTTCCGTTGACGACGAGGTTCGAACCGCCGCCCGAGAAGCGCGCATTGTCAACGATGACCTGACGCGAGTTGAACTCGATCGCAATTCCGCCGACCGCATTCAGCGGCGTCTGGTTGATCATCAGATCGAACTGTGAAAAATCCGCGTGACCACCCAGATTCTCGGCGGTAAACTCCCGTCCGTCACGAGTTTGCCGTGAAATGTTGCCGGCGATGGAAACCTTTCCGGTGGCGCGTCCGGTAACTGTCAGCCGTTCGCTTGGCGGAAGGATCACCGAGATGAACGGCGCGAGTTCAGAATTGTCAAAACTGGTCGACGCGTTGAGCGGCAGGTCCGGATTCGCAAAGTCGAGCGTGGCGTCGATCTTTTGCTCCTGACCCTCAAGTTTGGCGGTCAGATTCGCCGTCAACAGGTGATTCTCGGTCTTACCGAAGAATGCGATCTCGCCAAGCGGATTGCTGTTGATCGTGACGTTTGTACCGCTTCCCGAGAAGTTGATCAGATAGGTCGTCGAGTCATTCGCGACGCCGGTCGCGCGTCCGCTGACAGTGACGATTCCGGCGATCTCCGGCAGACTTTGATGTCCCGGGATGAACGGGCTTACCCGCTTGAATTCAATTCCCTTGGCGTCTGCAAGGAAGTCGAACGCGGTCGTGTCGGTCCGGTACGTGCCGTTCGCGATCAGTTGGCCGTCGCCGAATTTTGCATCGAAGCTTTCGAGCGTGATCAGCGTGCCCGCGAACGTCAGACGGGTCTTCAGATTGTCGAATGTTTCGCCGCCGAGCGAGCCGCTGTCGGCCGAAAGATTCGCCTCGCCGGTCATCGCGTTCGGCAAACCGCGAAGGTTGAGATCGCCCGACGCGTCAGCCTTCAGATCGCGGAACGTCTCGGGCAACTCGAACGGAAACGCGGCGAGAATGTTCCCCGTGTTCACCTTGTCGAGTTTTGCCCGGACCGCGATGTTGTCGGTTCCGAAAGCGGGGATCTCGGCCGAAAATTCGAGTTTGCCGCCGTCGATCTCGCGGAGCAATCCGTCGGTCAGTTTCGTTTCGGTCGGCGTCGATGCAACTGTCACCGCCAGCGATCCGAGCTGACGCTTACGCAAAGCGATCATATCAACGACGGCGCGGCCGTTGACGATCGGTTCGGAAAGATTTCCCGTCAGCGTTCCGTCAAACGTCAGATTCCCGGTAACTTCCGCCTGATATTCGTCGATCGTTTTCTCAAGTTCGGGCGAAAGATCCAGTACGCGCAGCAGACGCTCGATCTCCCGGGCGTCGTTCGAGGCGAGCGCCAGCTTGAGATTCGAACCGTCGCCTTTCAGATCGACGTCGCCCATCGCGCTGAACTGACTCTTCTCGGTATCGAGCCGCGCGACGTCGAGATGGAAGAGTCCGTTGACAGCGCTCGTCTCGACGCGGCCGTTGACCGGAACGAAGCCTTCGTTCGTCGAGCCGGCGCTTGCCGTGATGTCGGCCTTGAGCATGCCGTCGGCGGATTTGAAATCGGTGCCGTTGAAACTGAGATCAATCGTACCGGTCGTGCTTCCTTCGAGCGGAACCACGCGTCCGCCTTGAAGTGCCAGGAGTTTCGCCAGATCAAGGTCGGCAAACGTTCCGTTGAGAACCGAACGGTCGCGCGCACTGAACGCGATCGTCGCGTTGCCGTCGAGTTTGCCGTCCATCACTTCGGCCGAAAGGTCCTTGAGTTCCACCCGGTCAGACGTTGCCGTGACCGCCGCGCGGGCGGCGCCGAGATTTATGCTGCCGAGAACGCCTCCGCCGAGGCTCATATCGGCGGACGCCCTATAACGTCCGGACGGCTCGAGGACGAAAACCGGCTTGACGATACGGACCTTTTCCAACTTCCCGCCGTCGGGAAGTTCCTTCGATTTATTGAGCGCGACGTCGCCTGCATCGATATCGCCGGTCGTTCCCTCGATCACACCCTCACGGATCGTCAGCCTCACGCCGGCGATGTTGAGACTGCCCAGGACCGCCGCGTTCGTGTCGATCCGGGCAACCCGAACCTTGTCCGAGTAGACCGTCATCAGGTTGCCTTCGTCGCGGACGGTCAGGTTCCCGGCGACGACGTCCGAGATCTTCGCACCGTTCGCGTCGACCTGCTGCGCCTTGGCGTTGTCGGCGACGACGTCCGTGACGCCTTTCCGGTGTTTGATCCGGATCGTATCCGCGGAGATGTTCCTGAGTTTCGTGTCGCGCGTGCTTCCGTTCTCGGCGCGGGCGTTCTCGGCCGTGATCTGGACGTCTTCGGGTCGATCCGTGACACGGACGCGGTTGGCCGTGACTCCGCCGAGTTCGATGTCTTCGGTCTTGACCTTCGAAGCCGTCGCGCCGGGCACATTGACGTTCGTGATCCCGCCTTTTGAATCGACCGTGACGTTGGCCGAACGGATGTCGCTGACGACGATGTCTTCGTCCTTGAAGCCGTCGAACCTGATCCGTCCGAGGTTGGCGCGGAACTGCTTCTCCTTGTATTCGGCGACGGCGTCGGCGATGAAAAGCCCGCCGATCGTCCCGATCGGAGTTTTTGCGGCGGCGGCCTGCAGCTCGCCGAGCCATTTGAAATCGGTTCCGGTTCCGCGGATGAATCCCGAGAGCGACGGAGCGTCGATCTTGAAGTCCTCGAAAGTGAGCATCTGCGCGATCGCTTTTCCGTTGGCCTCGTACGTCGATTCCTTACCGGAGAATGTGGCGTTGACGCTCAGTGCTTTGAGATAGATGTTCGATGCCGCGAGCGACTCGCTGAAGACTTCGCCCTCGACCTTGTAGTTTTCGCCCTCGCCGCTGACCTTGCCTTTGAAATTGCCGATTCCCTTGATCGGATTCGCGAGTTCGAAAACGGACGACGTCTCGGTCATATCGACCGTCGATTCGATCTCGAATTCGTATTTCAATGTGCTCCAGTCGGAAACGGTGCCCTTGAGGGTCGACTCCCCGACGGGTGTTTTGATCCGCAATCCGGTGATTTCCGCACCGGTCGTGGTCGCCACTCCCTGCGCGACGAGATCGATCGGCTGGAGCTTCCGCGAGTCGTAAACAAAGTTCGAGTCCTTCGCCGCGAGATCGAATTTGTATCGGAGTTCGTCATCCGGCGCGCCGGGATTCTCGGGGTTGACCGAAACCGTCAGTTCTTTCGCGTCGCCCGAGATCGATCGTGAGACGTCGCCGAAATGCACGACCGAATCTTCGATCGAAACACGTGTCGAAGAATAGATGAAATTTAGTTTGTTTTGTTCCTCGACGACATGGACGCCCGAGAAATTCGATCGCCCGTTCGCGTCGAACGTCACCCAAACCTCGGCTCCGGAAATGTTTGTCGAATCGACGCTGATGTCGCGGGTGAGTTTCAGCGCCAGAAGGTCGCGAACCGTCAGTCCGATTCGTCCGTCCTTGATCGTAAACAGCGTTTCGCCGGTTTCCTTGTTTTTGAAGACCGCGTTCGCGAGATCGAGCTGGAGAGGCGAAACTCCGACATGGAATCGTTCGGATTCGAACGCGATCCCCATGCGGTCAAGCTTGGCCGAAAATTCGCCGCGAATATACGAGTCGGTTCCCCCAGATTTGTAAAGGACCGCGAGGACGGCGAACGTCACCACGACGCCGATCGCGGCGACGCCGAGTACACGGACCAGGTTGCGACGCGAGAACAGCCGTCTGCGCGGCGGCGTTTCAGGCGATTCCTGCGGTTCCAAATTTTCGGGCTCTTCCGCCATTCCGAACTAGAAGGAAACGCTTTCGACGATCTCGAGGTCGAAACCTTCGATCGCGTTGATCTTCGGGGGATGATTCGTCAAAAGCCTGATCCGGCGAACGCCGAGATCGTTCAGGATCTGCGCTCCGATCCCGTAGTCGCGCGCCCGTCCAAATCCGGTCTCGCGGCGCGCCGTCTGAAAATCGATCGACCGTTGCTGCATCAGCGCATACGTCTGGAGCTGATGGATAAGGTCGAGATTGTGCTCGTGTTGCCGAAGATAAAGTATCACGCCGGTGCCCGTGTCGGCGATGATCTTGAGTGCAGCGTTGATCGCCTCCGTCGCTTCGCCGAGGCGCGATCCAAACATCGCGAACGTGATGTTCTCGGTTTGGACGCGGACCAAAACGGGCTCGGTTGTCCGCGAAATGTCGCCCATCGCCAGCGCGAGATGCGTTTCGCCGTTGATGATGTTCTCGTAGATCGACGCCCGGAAGACGCCGTGGTCGGTCGGAAGATCGGCTTCGATGACCTTCCTGACGAGCGTTTCCTTCTGAATTCGATAACGCACGAGATCGGCGACCGAGATGATCTTGAGATCGTGCCGGGCGGCGAATTCCTCGAGCTGGGGCATCCGCGCCATCGTCCCGTCGTCGTTCATGATCTCGCAGATCACCGCCGACGGATCGAGTCCCGCGATGCGCGCGACATCGACGCTCGCTTCGGTTTGGCCGACGCGGACCAGCACTCCGCCGCGTCGCGCGCGTAACGGAAACACATGGCCCGGACGCGCGAGATCGGCGGCCGTTGAACTCGGATCGACCGCCGTGCGGATCGTGTGCGCCCGGTCGGCGGCCGAAATGCCCGTCGTGACTCCTTCTTTGGCCTCGATGGAAACCGTGAACGCCGTGCCGAAACCGGAAGTGTTCTCGGGCGTCTGTGCGTTCAGCTGCAAAAAGTCGCAGCGTTCCTCGGTCAGCGGCATACAGATCAGGCCGCGGCCGTGGACCGCCATGAAGTTGATGATCTCAGGTGTCACGAGTTCCGCCGCGCACACGAGATCGCCCTCGTTCTCGCGATCCTCGTCGTCGACGATGATGATCATTTTGCCGGCGCGAATGTCGGCGACGGCCTCGTTAATGGTTGCTAACGGCATCTTAAAATTGCTTCGAAACTAGGCTTGATTCTACCAAATCGGGTTTGATTGGCGAACCGCGGACAATTTGCGGAACACGCCTGCGGGAACGAACGTACGCGCCGTTATGAATCCGCTCAAATATGTCTTCAGCCCCGATTTCACGAAGTATGAGGGCGTTCGGCCGATCAACATCTATCTTCTCAGAACACTTTACTTTCTGATGTTCACGATGATCGGATCGGAATCATGGACGACGATCATCCGGCACGAAGGTCCGTGGGACCACACCAAGGCCGTCGCCTGGTGCGTTTGGGCCGCGTACACGACGCTCTCATTCTTCGGAATGCTCAATCCTTTGCGTTGGCTGCCGATCGTCGTTTTCATGATCTTTTACAAGACGCTTTGGCTGATCGTCGTCGCGCTTCCGCTTTGGCGCGCCGGCACGCTCGCCGGATCGCCGCCCGACGAAATGGCCCATGTCTATATCGCGGCGCCGTTTGTCGCATTGATCGTTCCGTGGATCTACTTCTTCAAACGATTCGTCCTCGGACGCGAGGAGCGGTCGGCCATGGGCAATTGATTCCTTTGCCGCGCGACACCTAACAATTACAATGGCGACATGCAATTCGAGTTAAAGCTGGCGTGGCGATATCTGACCGCCCGGAAGCGTTCTTTGACGCGCTTCACGGCGGCCGTCGCGGTCGTGGGAATCGCCGCCGGAGTCGCCAGCCTGATCGTCGCCGACTCGCTCGCCCGCGGATTCGCCGACGAGATTCGCGACAAGATCCTTGCCAATTCGTCGCATGTTCGCGTCACCGTTTCCGGCGGCGGACCGATCGCCGAAGCCGACGGCGTTCGCGCGAAGATCGCCGCGATCGAGAACGTCCGATCGGTCGACGCCGGGGCGATGGAGCACGCCGTCGTCAGTTCCGACAATGCGACGAGTTACGCTCTTCTGAAGGCTGACGAAGAACCGGGAGTGCGGATCGGTCGGACGCTGGCGGCGACACTTCACGTCGTTCCGGGTGAAAAGATCGAGATCGTAACGCTTGCCAACCAAAAACCGGTGAGAATTACCGTCGACGGCATCCTCGACACCGGCATATACGACTACGACGCAACCTGGATCGCGCTTCCAAAGCAGAAATTCGCCGGAGTCGTGGGCGAGGTTTCGTTCCTGCCGCGATCGCTTGATGTGCGGGTGAAGGACATTTACGGATCCACCGAAACCGCGCGGCGGATCGGAGAAGTTCTCGGCGGCGATTTCAAGGCGGTCGACTGGCAGAGTCAGAACCGTGAACTGTTCGCCGCGATGAGCCTCGAACGTCGGGTCGTGACGATCATCATCGGGCTGATCATTCTCATCGCCGCGCTGAACGTCACCGTGACGCTTTCGCTGCTCGTGATGGAGAGGCGATTCGATTTCGGCGTCCTGCGCGCTTGCGGAGCGCGGGCCCGCAACATTGTCTCGGTCGTCATCATTGAAGGCGCGATCCTCGGTTTGACAGGTATCGCCGCCGGCGTTTTGTCGGGAATCGCGATTTGTTTCGCGGCTGACAAATGGCGGCTGGTGAGTTTGTCCGAAGAGGTTTACATGCTGAGCTACGTGCCCTTGCGTGTCTCGCCGGAAAGCATACTGCTGATTGCACTTATCGCGCTCGCAACGGTGATCTGCGCGAGCCTCTATCCGGCAGTTAGGGCGAATCGAATGCGTCCGATCGACAATCTCAGATCGCACTGACGCGGGATGAAAAATATTGTGGATTTCGAGGCCGGTTGGAACTATATTAAGGCAGTCTCGGAAAACAAAACTTACTTGAAATATTCAATCCAAAGGTTCAGACTTTAGGGACACCAAAGAGTCTAGGCCAACGATTTATGTTTGAACGCTACACGGAGAAGGCCCGCCGGGTCATCTTTTTCGCCCGTTATGAGGCGCTTCAATACGGGTCCCAGGTAATCTCGCCGGAGCACATCCTGCTCGGCCTGATGCGCGAGGACAAAACCCTGAGTGCGCGGTTCTTCCCGTTTCGGAACACGCTGACGGTCGAGTCCGTCCGTCGCGAGGTCGAGGAGCGGATCGTCCTTCGGGAACGCATCCCGCAGTCGGCCGAACTTCATCTCGCGCCGGAAACCAAGAAGATCCTTGCGTTCGCGTCCGAGGAAAGCCGCAAACTCCAGAACCGTCACATCGGACCCGAGCATTTGCTGCTCGGTATCCTTCGCGAAGAAAAATCGATCGCGGCCGAGATCCTTTATCAAAACGGCCTGAGGCTCCAGGACGCGCGCGACGAGATCGGTCGCCAGAACGGTTTCACGGGGTTCGGGGCGCAGTCCCGCGACAAATCCGACACGCCGCACCTCGCCGAATTCACCCGCGACCTGACCGATGACGCCGCGCAGGGCAAGCTCGATCCGTTGATCGGGCGCGAGCACGAGATCGAACGCCTGATCGAGATCCTTTGCCGCCGGACCAAGAACAATCCGGTTCTGATCGGCGAGGCCGGAGTTGGAAAGACGGCGATCATCGAAGGTCTGGCGCAGCGGATCGTCGAGCGGCGCGTACCGACGTTTCTCGAGGACAAGCGGATTCTTTCGCTCGATCTGTCGCTGATCGTCGCCGGCACGAAATATCGCGGGCAGTTCGAAGAGCGGCTCAAGAAGATCATGGGCGAACTCCGCGACAACCGGCAATACATAGTTTTTGTCGACGAGCTTCACACGCTTGTCGGAGCGGGTTCGGCTGAAGGGACGCTTGATGCGGCCAATATCTTGAAGCCCTCGCTGTCGCGCGGAGAAGTTCAGTGTATCGGCGCGACGACCCCGTCCGAGTACCGCAAATCGATCGAAAAGGACAAGGCACTCGAACGCCGTTTCCAGGCCGTGAAGGTCGCTCCGCCCGACGAGGACGAGGCGCTGAAGATCATCGAAGGGATCGTCGAACGCTATGAGTCGTTCCATCAGATCCGTTATTCGAAGGAAGCGCTGTCGGCGGCTGTCCACCAGTCGAATCGTTACATTCCCGACCGGTTTCTCCCGGACAAAGCGATCGACGTTCTCGACGAAGCCGGCGCGCGCGCCAAGCTGCGCTACGAGCAGGAAGGCGAGCCGTCGTGGAAGGAAGCGGTTGAGAATTGGAAGCGCGCCACGGCGAACGAAGAGCAGCTGATCTCGTACGAGCTGAAGAATTTGGAGGACTCGTTCTTCGCGGTCGAAGTCAAGAAAGAGGACGTCGAGGAGGTCATCGCCCGCTGGACCGGCATCCCGCTGATGTCGATCAAGCAGGAAGAGGCGAAGAAACTGCTCGAGATCGAGAACGAACTGCACAAGCGGATTATTTCTCAGCGGCCGGCGATCCACGCCTTGGCCCGCGCGATCAGACGTTCGCGCGCCGGTCTGAAGAATCCGAACAAACCAGTCGGATCGTTCCTTTTTCTCGGGCCGACGGGCGTCGGAAAGACCGAGGTCGCGCGTTCGCTCGCTGAATTCCTGTTCGGTTCGGAGCGCTCGCTCGTACGGTTCGACATGAGCGAATTCATGGAGAAACACGCGGTCGCCAAGCTCATCGGCTCGCCGCCGGGATATGTCGGACATGAGGAAGGCGGGCAACTGACCGAGAAGATCCGCCGGACGCCGTACGCGGTGGTGCTTTTCGATGAGATCGAAAAGGCGCATCCGGATCTGTTCAATATTCTTCTCCAGGTCTTCGAGGACGGAGTATTGACCGATTCGACGGGGCAGACCGTCGATTGCAAACACGCGATCTTCATCATGACCTCGAACATCGGCGCGCGTTTCATCCAGAAACGGACAACGCTTGGATTCCAGTCGAGCAGCGAGGCGTCGCGCGAGAAGATGGAAGAGCAAGTGATGTCCGAGGTCCGCAAGACGTTTGCGCCGGAATTCATCAACCGGCTCGACGAGATCATAACCTTCGACGAACTGACGGACGACAACCTTCACGACATCGTCGAACTCCAGATCGTCGCGCTGAACGAAATGCTCGCACATCGCTCGCTGCAGATCCGTCTGAGTTCGGAAGCGAAGCAATGGCTGATCGATAAAACCTGTGCTGACAGGAGTTACGGTGCCCGTCCGTTGAAGAGGGCGATCCAGCGGTACGTCGAGGACGAACTCTCCGAGCGCCTTATTCAGGGCGGACTTGATGACGAGAGCCTGGTCGAGGTCTTGCGTGAAAAAGACGGTCTCGTCTTCCGTTCGATCCCGCTCGAGGAAACGCTGAAAGAAGATGTCGGTCTCCCGGCGGGCCGCAAACTGCCGAAGGCCTGATCGTCCCGGCACCGTGCGCCGAACAGTCGTTCCGGTCGTAGCCTTGAGTCGGCATCGTCTGTCCGTGGCGCGCAAGCCAACGGAACAAGGCGTGATCGGAGATCGGAGCCGCGTCGGCGACAGCAAAACCTTTGTGATTTCGGATGTGGGATTGAGGATTGCTTGAACTGCGATGGTGCTACCCGGTCGCTGCCGCTCCCGGTTCTGACTCCACCCCGCCGCCTGCCGACCCTCGACGAACGTGTCTTTACCGCTAACCTTCCCCTACGCGGTGGTTGAAAGGGTTATCCGCTTTTCGTTTTTTGCCCGTTTATCTGTATAATTTTGAGATTTGTTGGAGTTATCGCGAAAAGGCAACCCCGTCTTGTTTGATTGAATCAAATTGCGCGTATCAACCCAACAGACTTTGGCTATCCGGACAATGAGTACTTTTGCATTTTTTGTTTGCAGTTTTGGCAGAATCTGAGGAGTACCGTCGACGGGGCAATTGCATTTATAAGGAAATTCGGTTTTATGCAGATTCTTCGCGCTTTTGGGCTGATCTTGTTGGCATCGATGCTGACGGTCGTCTCGTCAATGGCCGCAGTCGATGACAAGACAAGTGAGGCTCCAAAGACCGCCGTCGTTCAGGAACAGACGGTGGAATCGGTCGATATTCAGGGCAATCGTCGCCTTAAGGATGATGACCTGCTTTACTACATCAAGACCCGGCCCGGCGATAAATTCAATCAGGCACAGCTCGAACGAGATCTTCGCGAACTGCTTTCGCTGAATTTCTTTGACAAGGTCAAGACCCGCGTTCTGACGGAAGAAGGCGTCCGCGGCGGCGTCAACGTGATCTTTGAAGTCGTTGAATTGCCGATCATCCGTGACCTTCAATTCGAAGGCTTAAAGGCCGTTCCGGAATCCGACGTGCTGAAATCGTTCCGCGAGGAACGCGTCGGAATTTCGAAGGAAGCGATCTACAACCCGGTCAACGCGCAGAAGGGCATCCGCGTCATTCGCGAGCTGCTGGCCGGAAAGGGATACCCGAACGCGACCGTTAAAGTGCGCGAAGAAGAGGTTTCCGCGACATCGACGGCCATTTACTTCGAGGTCGATCAGGGCAATCGCTCGCGCATCGTCCAGATCGAGTTTGAGGGCAATCAGGTTTTCAAGAACGGAGAACTGCGCAGCCAGCTTCAGCTTGTTAAGGAGACCGGCCTGATTTCGCGCTTCAAGGGAATGGATATTCTCGACCTTCGCAAACTTCAGTACGATCTGCGCAAGAACGTGCTGGCGTACATGTGGTCGAAGGGATACTTCCAGGCGCGGCTCGGCGAGCCTCAGGTCGAGGGACTCGGATACAAACGTACAGGATTTCCGGTCCTCAAGATGTTTCCGCTGCCGCTCGTGACTTCAAAAGACGACACGCTGAAGATCATCGTACCGGTTACGGAAGGACGACAGTTCCGCGTCGGCGAGCTCAAGGTCGAAGGAAATTCGATCTACTCCGAGCAGCAGATCCTGGGTTACGTCGGATTGAAGAAGGGCGAGATCGCCGACGGCAAGCGACTTCAGGAGGCCGTTTACGAAAACCTGAAAAAGGTTTACGGCTCGCAGGGCTTCATTCTTTACGATGCCGACTTCAGCCCCGAATTCCACGACAATGACGCGAACCCGAACGAGGGTATCGTCGATATCACGATCACGATCGACGAGAACAAGCAGTTCCGGCTTCGTCGGCTCGAATTTACGGGCAACACGTTCACGCGCGACAAGATCCTGCGGCGCGAAGTTCTGATCAACGAAGGCGACATATACAACCAGATCTATCTTGAGACCTCGATCATCCGTCTCAACCAAACGCAGTATTTTGATCCGATCGACAAGGACAAGGACGTCGAGATGCGTCCCGACGAGGAAGAGGGCGAAGTCGATCTCGTGATCAAGGTCCGCGAGAAGGGCCGCCAGCAGATCTCGCTCAACGGCGGTATCTCGGGAATCGGCGGATCGTTCTTCGGACTCGAGTATTCGACAAACAACCTGCTCGGACGCGGTGAGAACCTGTCGCTCCAGTTCGGCGTCGGCAACCGCCAGCAGAGTTTCCAGTTCACGTTCCAGGAACCTTATTTCAAGGATCGCCCGATCTCCGTCGGTTTTTCGCTTTTTGCGACCCGGTACCAGTTCTTCGGCGAAGGCACGTTCCTGACCCAGAACACGGACCTACTGACGGACATCGTGACGAATCCTTACAGTACGGTCACGACCGATTCGTCGAACTTGTTCACGCAGTCGACTTACGGCGCATCGCTTTTCGCGACCGCTCCGCTTTCGGAGCTGTTCTTCAAGAAACGCAAGTTCACTCAGTTCTCAAGGGTCGGATTGACCTATCAGTTCTCGGCGACGACGATCAAGGAACCGGCAGTCAATCAGGCCGGCAACATATCGACGGCGATTCCGGTCATCTATTCGCAGCCGAACATCATTACCAGCCGGGTCACCGGGAGTTTCGTTTACGATTCCCGCCAACCGGCCGAGAACGGCATCGACACGCTTCGCGGATCCCAACTTGCCGCATCGTTTGCTTTTTCCGGACTCGGCGGTGACGTCAGGACCTATCAGCCGAGCATCTCGCTGACGTCGTTCTATCCGATCAGACGCAAGAAATCGAAGAACGCCGAGGTCTTCGGATTCCGCATCATGGCCGGAACCATCGGCAGTTTTGCGACGACGAGCAAGATCAGGGATGCGAATTCGCTCTCGTTCGTTGGCGGGATCCCGATCTACGAGCGGTACTTCCTCGGAAGTGAATACGACGTCCGCGGCTACAATACGCGCTCGATCGGACCGATCGCCCCGTTCGACACATACGTCACGTCGCGCAATGTCCAGGTCGCCGGAGCATCGACCGGAACGATAACACCGGTTCCGGGCCTGTCGGATCAGACGCTGGCCGAACTTATCGCGTTGGGTACGCTGACCGGTCCTGACGGGACGAATCCGGCAAGCTACACGAATTCTTACCGGTTCATCGGTGGCGATACGCAGTTGCTCGGCAACTTTGAATACAGGATTCCGATCTTCGGCCCGGCAAGCCTTGCGGTCTTTGCCGACGTCGGTTCGGTCTTCAATCTTCGCAAGACCGGTACGCAGCGGATCGACAGCAACTTCCTGGCGGACGATACGTTCCTCGGCGCGACATTGCTGACGGCGCTGGCCGCGCGGAATGTGCCGAACGTCAACAATTTCAACAATCTATTCCTGTTCAATGATCGTTTGCT
This sequence comes from Acidobacteriota bacterium, assembly GCA_029777145.1. The sequence continues at coordinate 21,309 of JAKOSS010000109.1, forward strand.
GACGCAGACCGAGTTTCGGCAATACTGCTATGTCAATCCGTTCGGCTGTCCGACGAGCCCGTCGCGGGATATCAGACAGATCTTTATCCGCGGGGACGCGCAGACCAATTCGCTTGTCCGCGTCGATGACTCCGCATTCAGCAAATTGGGCGATTTCAGATCCAGTGTCGGACTCGAACTTCGCGTGCAGGTCCCGATCGTGAACGTGCCGTTCCGGTTGATCTATTACTACAACCCGAACGCCAAACTCGGATTCCGGGAAGAACTGCCAAACCTGTATATGCCGGGCAAAAGAAGCGGCTTCAGATTCACGGTTGGACGCACGTTCTAATGCGTTGACAAGGGGTGCCCGATAACTTACTATGGCTTTTCTTTTAGTGAGGCGGGCAACAAATTCAGTGAATTGGGTTTCAAAAGGATAAGTTGAAAATTAAAATCGTTTCCCAACGTTAAGGAGTATTTAAATAGAATGAAGAGAGTTAGTTTGGTTGCCGTCACTTTGTTGTTCGCGGCATTTTTAGCGGTCTCGGCGCACGCGCAGACACCCACGACAGGCGATAAGATCGGGTTGATTGCCTGGGGCGCGTTCGAAGACCCGACGAAGGGCATCAAGAAGTACGTCGCGGCGATCAATTCGCTCGAAACGGAGTTCAAACCGGTCAATGATGAGCTGAAAACGTTGGCTGCCAAGTACGAAGCCCTCGGAAAGGAAATCCAAGGATTGAGAGAACTGAAAGAGAGCGGCAAACCGGTTCCGGTACCCGATTCTGAAATCCAGAAGAAGATCGATACGCTCGGTCAGCTCGAACGGGATATCAAGAAGAAGCAGGAAGACGCGAAGGCTACTTATCAGAGTCGGTTCAACATCGTCGTCGGCCCGATTCAGGACGATATCATCAAGGCACTGAGCGATTACGCGACCGCCAAGGGATACGCGGTGATTCTTGACGGTGCACGCTTGCAGGAAACGCAGATCCTTCTCGGTTTCAACCAGAAGGCGAACGTCACCGAAGACTTTATTCTCTACTACAACTCGCGACCGGCAACGACGGCCGTGACGAAGCCGTAGTAGTCCGAAAAAAGTCCCGAAAATTCAAGCACATGATCAGAAGCCGGCGTAACTGTCGGCTTCTGATTTTTCATGTCGTGTGTGCTAAATTACTGAAAAGATATGAGCATCCTAGACTCTCGAGCCATCCAGGAGATCTTGCCGCACCGTTATCCGTTTCTATTGGTCGACAAGATCGTCGAACTCGAACCACGTGTCCGAATTGTCGGAATCAAACAGGTTACGATCAACGAGCAATTCTTTCAGGGACATTTCCCGGGAGCGCCGGTGATGCCCGGCGTCCTTCAGATCGAAGCGATGGCGCAGGTCGGCGCGATCCTCGCGCTGCGCGAATTCGAGGACCGCGACAGCAAGATCCCGTTCTTCAGCGGAATCGAGAATGCGCGGTTTCGTCGTCCGGTAGTGCCCGGCGATACGCTGACGATCGAAGTGGTGGCACTCCGCATCGGTTCAAAAGTCCAGAAAATGCGCGGTGAGACGCGCGTCGATGGTCAGGTCACCGCCGAGGCCGAGATCATGTGCGTTCTCGGCGACCGTCCGACAGAATAATAGAATCATGCAGCAAACATACGAAGTTACCTATCGGCAGATGGTCCTGATAGGCCTCGGCGTCGGGTTCGTCTTGGGACTCATTCCGTTGGCCTTGGGACTGTATCGGGGCAAACGGAAGTTGGCGTTCATCGGCTTTGCGGCGTCAGTCGTCGCCGGAGGCGCGTGGAGTTTGTTTTCGCTCATCGTCGCGCTCATTTTCGTTTGGCTTATCTTGAGGAAGCCGTCCACCGGTGCTGCTGAAGGTGCGTCCGCGAGCGCGCTTGCAGGCGTTTCGGAGGAAGCATCAGCCTCGGCAAGTGCTGACGCCGATACTCAGCAATAAGTAATGCCTTCATTCATTCATCCAACGGCCATTGTTGAGGACGGCGCCGTTATCGGCGACGATTGTCACATCGGCCCATTCTGTACGATCGGGGCGGAAGTGACGCTCGGAAGGAGCGTGCACCTTGAATCGCACGTGGTCGTCGACGGGAAAACCTCGATCGGCGACGAGACCCGCGCGTTTCCGTTCGTTTCGATCGGACACGCGCCGCAGGACCTCAAGTACAAGGGCGAACCGACCGAGACCCGGATCGGCAAACGCAATCACCTTCGCGAATTCGTGACGATCCATCGCGGGACGTCCGGCGGCGGCGGACTGACGCGGATCGGCGACGACAACCTACTGATGGCGCAAGCGCACGTCGCGCACGACTGTTCGATCGGGAACGAGGTCATCATGGCGAATGCGGCGACGCTCGCCGGGCACGTCGAGATCGCCGACCGGGCAAACGTCGGGGCATATTCGGGCGTTCATCAGTTTTGCCGTGTCGGACGCGAAGCGTTCGTCGGCGGCTACTCGGTCGTTGTCAAAGACGCACTGCCGTTCGCCATCTCGCAAGGCAATCACGCGAAGTGTTACGGAATGAACCGCATCGGCATGAAACGCCGCGGATATTCAAAGGAAACGATCGAGAAGCTTCACCGCGCGTTTCATCTGCTGCTTTCGTCGAAATTGAATACGACACAGGCGGTCGAGCGTATCAGGGAAGAGGTCGCCGGTTGCGCTGAGGTCGACTATCTTGTCGAGTTCATTGAGTCGTCGACCCGCGGCGTTGTGAAATGAATTAAACGAACAGTCACGATTTTGACACGATGCCGCACACGCTGGAAAATCCGGATTAGCTGATAGCTGATAGCAGCTAAAAAAACCGATCAACCCTTGAGGACTGTTCCAAAAGTGGTTCTGTCAATCAAGAAACGCCCGCATCCACAATTCAAGATTAAGCAGTTGAAAGACCTGAAGATTGAAGTCCTCCCGGCCCGAGTGATTCTGATCGATCAGACGCCGAACTTCGGCCGGATCGAAGAGTCCGCGGCGTTTCACGGTTTCTTCGGATAACAGGTCGTCGATCATCGGTCGCAACGACGTTCGCACCCACGCTCGTACGGGTGCCGAGAATCCGGCCTTCTTTCGCCATATCACTTCTTTCGGCAACAGCGCTTCGGCCGCCTTTTTCAAAACGTACTTTCGCTTGATCCCCTTTATTTTCAGATTTGACGGCAGGCGCTCGGCGAGCGTGACAAGATCGTGATTCAGGAACGGGACTCGAACTTCGAGATTCGCCGCCATCGAAGTCTTGTCGGTCGTGTCCAGGTTCAGCGCCGGCATAAACGTCTTGAAATCGACATAGAGCAACCGATTGAGCGGCGACCATGATCTTGAGCGCTCAAAGTACGCCCGATGGTAACGAAATGCGTCGAATCCGGTCATCGCCGGCCGCAATTCCTGAGAGTAGAGCTTCGACTTCATCGCGTCCGTAAAATACGTGCCGAATCCGAGGTACCGATCCTCGAAATCCATGCCGGCGCTGCGGGCGAACTTCTTTGCGTTTCTGAGCGGAGCGGTCAGCCTTCCCTTGACGCCGCCGTAAAGTGCGGAATCTATGGTCCGCATCAGCGGCTTTCGGATCATCGACGGGATAAAATCGGTCGCGCCCGAAAGTTTCATCGCCATCTGCCGCGGATAGCCGGCGAACACTTCGTCGCCGCCCATTCCCGAGAGCATCACCTTCTGCGTTTCGCGCGACTGCTTCGAGATCAGATACGACGGTATCGCCATGTCGATCACCGGCGCGTCCATGTGCCAGACAAGCTTCGGCAGCAGTTCGGTGACGTCGGCCGTGAGCAGCGTTTCGTGATAATCCACGGGCAGGAGCTTTGAGACGCGCCGAGACCACTCGACGTCGTCCGGGATAATGTCGTACTCACGATCGTCGGCGGAAATGCCCGTGGTGTAGGTTGAGACGCGCTTCGCGTGCTTCGTCATCAGCGCAACGATCGACGACGAGTCAACGCCGCCCGATAGAAACGCGCCGAGCGGAACGTCCGAGATCATCTCCATCTCGACCGCATGATCGAGGGTCTCGAGAACGCGCTCGCTCCATCGCTCTTCGTTCGAGTCCGCTTCTTCCTTCGAAAAATCGAGATCCCACCATTCCCGGACCACGATCCGTCCGTCCTTCCAGACGAGGTAATGGCCCGGCGGGAGTTGTTTGACACCTTCAAAAAGCGTGTGCGGCGGGACGGTCCAGAGAAAAGTCAGGAACTGATGAAGACCTTCGTGATCGAGCGCGGCCGTGATCATGCCCGACGCGAGGATCGCCTTGATCTCGGACGCAAAAACGATCCCGCCGTCGGTCTCGGCATAATAAAGCGGTTTGATACCGGATCGGTCGCGCACGAGGGTCAGCGACTTCTCGCCATCGTCCCACA
>JAKOSS010000914.1 GCA_029777145.1 Acidobacteriota bacterium
AACGGGTACTGTCCATATTGGGGGTCGGGACGTTCATCGGGATGTTCGGAAAAACAGGCGGAACAGCGCTGCAGACCGCCTGATTCGCGCGAAAACCAACTCTGTGACCCGAACGAAAACCCTAACGGCCGCGAAAAACCAACGGGTTCGGCGAAAATGCCAAAAACGGATACCGCAATTGATCCAAGCCACAATATCGCCAAAATGTCACGAAATCCGGTCCGGTTTTGACACAGCCTCTTCAGCTGACGGATTGCGGTAAGCTCAAGTAATGCACGGCTTTAGCCCGATATTCGGCTGAAGCCGAAGTACGGTCAGGATTCGCAAACCGTTCGTTAAAACGAACGGCAATTCATAAAGATCAAAGGTTTCGACATGCGCCACACCGCGCCTGCAATGGCAAAGTGCGATCTCAGCTCGTCGATCAGTTTCGGTTACCGAATTCGCAGCCTCCATTTTCGGTTGCAATTCGACCGGACATCCGTGAAAATGCCGCTCGATGAACAACAACAAATTGATCGTGCGGCTTTCGATCGTCGCCGGCGTCGCGATTCTCGCGATGTTCCTGGTTACGCTTTTCACGGGTGTCTCGCAGGAAAAATTCGAGAACGTCTGGGGTGCTGGTGACTACGCGCGGGCGCTCATCGCCGAACAGGGGCCGTTGCGACTGATCTTCACGATCGACTTCGTGTTCATCGCCGTTTTCACGACCGCTTTTGTCATTCTCCCGCAGTCGCTGAAGAACGGGACGCCGGTCGTGAACGCGATCGCGAACCTCTCGATCGGCGCGATGGTCCTTTGCGGATTGCTCGATTTCGTCGAAGACCTCCACATCCTGACGATGCTCGACAGCGCGACGAAAGGTCTCGCGTTGGCCGATTCGCAGATCGCGCTTCAAACTTTTCTTTCGGCGCTCAAGTTCTGCGCCAGTTATGTTTCGCTCTTCGCGCTCGCCTTCATTCTGCCCTCGCGGACAATGCCGGAAAAGATCATTCGATATAGCCTTTGGTTTTTCCAGCTTCCCGTCGGAGCGCTCGTTTACACCGCGCCGCACGATTACAGGTTGATCTTCGGGCTGATGCGGTTCGCGTTCATGATCTCGGGCTTTTTCCTTCTGGCCTACAACTTTTCGCGACCTGAAGCGGAGGAATCGTTCTGAGCATCTCGGACGATCAGATCCGCGACTTCGAGGCGAACGGACACAGTTTGGTCCGCGGTCTAGCGACGCCGGACGAGATCGCGCGATTCCGGCCGGCGATTTGCCGTGCGGTCGAAGAGTTTTCGACTGAAACCAGAAGTCTAGAAGACAGAGACACTTACGGCAAAGCATTCCTGCAGGTGACGAATCTTTGGCGGCGCGACGAAGAGGTCCGGCAATTCGTCTTGAACCCGAAATTCGGTCAGGTTGCCGCCGCCCTGCTCGGCGTCGAACGCGTCCGTCTTTATCACGATCAGGCACTTTTCAAGGAACCGAAAGGCGGTTTCACGCCGTGGCATCAGGATCAATATTATTGGCCGCTCGACACCGACAGGACGATCACGATGTGGATGCCTCTTGTCGATATCACGACGGAGATGGGAATGCTGACGTTCGCGTCCGGATCGCACGCCGGCGGACCGATCGGGAGTCTGAAGATCTCGGACGAAAGCGAAACCGCGTACAGCGATTATGTTGATGAATTGGGCTTTCCGATCGTCCGCGCCGAATCGATGCTCGCCGGCGATGCGACTTTCCATCGCGGCTGGACGATCCATTCCGCCGGCCGCAATGATTCACCCGACAAACTCCGCGAGGTTATGACAGTCATTTATTTCGCCGACGGCACACGCGTCGCCGAACCTCAAAACGACAACCAGGTTGCCGATTTAGAAGCATTCCTCGGCGGACGCGTCACCGGCGAAATCGCCGATTCGGAAATGAACCCGCTTTTGTGAATTTTCGATTTGCGATTTGCGATTTGCGATTGGAGCGCAAGCGCCTTTGAATTTGGGAATCGGGATTTAGGACTGCGGATTAGTGAATCGCGCTTGCCGACATCGACTGCGAATCTGTGCAAAGAGCCGGAAAAGCACCTTTCTTGGCACGCGCATGACGGTCAGGTCAGATTTCCGCCACATTCGCGCGTGATTCGCGTAATTCGCGGGCAAATTCGGTGCCTGGCCCGGGTTCAATCTTGGGTCTCTGCGATCGGAAGATGAACGCCGTGGATGCGCTTCACGACTCCTTCCAGTTCCAGTTCGACCGCGGCGAAGTCCTTGTCGTAGAGGTTCGCGCCGTCGAAGAAATCCATGCCCGAAACTTCGATCGCGGAGTGTTCGAAAACGAACGAGTCGCGGTCGGCGGCTGACGCGAACTCGATCTTCACCGTCTTAAGTCCCGCCAAACGCCCGAGATATAGATCGCAGATCAATGTCACATCGTCGTGCTCGGCGAAGTATCGGTTCTTGCGGATCTCGTGGCCGTCGTACGATCCCAAGGCCTGATATTCGGCGTCGTCGAGGAAGATCTCCGAAACTTTCAGATGTCCGTCGGCCGGAACCCGTTGCTGGAGAGTGCGCGTCCATTCCTGCCGTCCGGGAATCCGGATCCGGCGAAATCGCAGTCGGGTGTCGGAAATATAGTTGTCGTAGATCTGCAGATGCGGGTCGGCGGGCGAGAACGATCCGGGCATTTGATCGACCACGAACAGGCGGCTGTATTCATCGCGATATGTTTTGTCCATCGTTTTCAAATGCTTTATACTCTGGTCTTTTCAAGTCGATTCTATCAGTTTATCGGAGCATTTCTATGAGATCAGTGATTATTTTGGCGATTGTTTTTGTGACCGCGATCGGTCTTGCGGCCTGCGCCGGCGGAACCGAAACGCCGAACGCCAACACGACCAGACCGAACACGAACGTACCGGTCAACAAACCGGCGGAGAACAGCAACTTGGCCGTCGTCACGAAGACGCCGGAACAGGTCGCGAATGAAGCCGCGACGCTCGCGCCGGTTTTCAAAGCTCTCTGCGACGCGATGGCGAAAAAGGACGAAGCGGCGGTCCGCAAGGCGTATTCGGCCGCCGCGCTCAAGAACTTCGAAGCCGACATGAAAGACGAAGGCGAGACATCGCTCGTCAAGTATCTCGAGACCGAGCAGCTCTCGGACTGTCAGATCGGCGGCGAGAAGATCGAGGGCGACCGCGGCTCGGCGCTGATCAAAACGAAAGGCGCGCCGAACGGCACGCGGATGAAGTTCGTCAAGGAGAACGGCGAATGGAAACTCACCGGCGAAACCGAGGATTTCGATGCCGTGAAGAAGTCGGCGACGGAGTCAAAGTAGTCAAACAAAA
>JAKOSS010000915.1 GCA_029777145.1 Acidobacteriota bacterium
CGCGATCAGCGCGACGACCGTCTCGATCATCATCGGAAGGTGGATCCCGACGGCGTCGCCTTTGCCGATCCCGCGTTGTCTGAGCGCCGCCGAAACCGTCTCGATCTCTGAGAGCAATAGTCGGTACGAAACGCGTCTGACCTCGCCTTCTTCGCCTTCCCAGATCACCGCCGGCTGGTTCTTGAGCGAACCATCGGTCCAGCGGTCAACGCAAGCCGAGGCTATGTTCAATCTGCCGCCGGCGCACCACTTCGACCACTCGATGCCATCACTCGTGTCGAGCAGTTTCGCGTACGGCGGATCGAATGTGATGTCGAGAAATTTGATGACTTCTGCCGTGAAACGTTCGACGTCGCCTATCGAAAATTCGTAGAGTTCGTCCCAGGTCGAGACGCCGACCTGTTTCATGAAGCGCGTCAGCTGCGCTTTCTTGACGACTTCTTCGTTCGGTCTCCACGCAACGGGCTGATCTTCGAAGGTATTTTGCTCGGACATACTTTTGGAATATGCGGACACTACCGATTATTCTATACCAACCGAACAGCAATTTGCGTTTAACGCCGTACCGGTCGAATATGGGTCCGAAACAGGGCTGTAATTTTCAAACGATGGATAGAACTATTGCGACCGGCTGTTAGCTGTCAGCCATGAGCCAACAGCTTTGAATCGCAAAAGATCGCAAATCGAATCGAAATGGTCGAACCACCTGTCGAAATCAAACTCCCTTCAAATTTGTTCGCCGGAAAAACGGCGATCGTCACCGGTGCTTCGCGCGGTGTCGGACGAGCCACCGCCATGCGTCTCGCGGAAGGCGGCGCGAACGTCGTCGTCAATTACTTGAAAGAAGCCGAAAAGGCGAATAACGTGGTCGCGCTCTGCAAAGAGATCGGAGTTGACGCGATCGCGGTTCAGGGCGACGTCTCGAATTGGCAGGACGCGCGGAATCTGGCGCAGGCTGCGGTCGACAAGTTTGGACGGATCGACCTCATCGTCCTCAATGCCGGGATCTGGGAAGGCGCGCCGATCGAGGACATGACCGAGGAAGTTTGGAACAAGGTCATGAACACGAATCTCAAAGCGGCGTGGGCGGTGACGAAGGCGTGTGTGCCGGCGATGAAAAAACAGGATTCGGGATCGATCGTGCTCGTGAGTTCGACCGCCGGACAACGCGGCGAAGCGAATTACTCGAATTACGCCGCGTCAAAAGGCGGACAGATCAGTTTCACAAAAGCGCTGGCGAGCGAACTTTGCCCGAAGATCCGGGTCAACTGCGTCGCGCCGGGTTGGATCGAAACGGCGATGGTCCGGCCGGTTTTCGAAGACGCTTCATACAAGCAATCCGTGATCGCATCGATCCCTCTCAAGCGCATGGCGACGACCGACGACATCGCACTTTCGATCTGCTTTCTGCTCTCCGATTGGTCGCGTCACACAACCGGCGAGATCCTCAACGTCAACGGCGGAGCGGTTCTTTGCGGGTAGTTTGGAGTACCGCCTTCAGGCGGCAACGTAGTCGGTTTGAGTCCCCCCTTCCGCGGGCGTAGAATCAAGAATGTAAGCCGCCTGAAGGCGGAACTCCAAACGTGACTCTGTCCTATGAACTTCGCATCGCTCGCCGATTATCAAAACCACTTTGCAAGTGCCGGAAAATCACTCTACGTCGAAAACCTGATCGGGAATACGCCGCTTCTCGCGGTTCATTTCAAGTATCGCGGTGAACGCCGGACCATTTTCGCCAAGGCCGAACATCTGAACCTTTCCGGGTCGATCAAGGACCGGATGGCGCTTCACATCCTGAAAGAAGCATACTCGACCGGTGAGCTCAAGAAAGGCGACACGATCGTCGAGGCGACGAGCGGAAACACCGGCATTGCGTTTTCCGCTCTCGGCCACGCGTTCGGCAATCCGGTCCGGATCTACATGCCTAACTGGATGAGCGCCGAGCGTATATCGCTGATCAAGAGCTACGGCGCGGAAGTCGTTCTCGTCAGCCACGATGAAGGCGGATTTCTCGGCAGCATATCGATGTGCGACCGCTTCGCCGAAGAGAACCGGAATTCGTTCCTTTCGCACCAATTCTCGAACGCCGCGAATCCGCAGGCGCACTACGAAACGACCGGACCCGAGATCTGGAACCAGCTTGCGTCGATCGGTCTCAAACCCGACGCGTTCGTCGCCGGCGTCGGAACCGGCGGGACGATCATGGGCGTCGCGCGTTACCTTCGAGAGAAGGATCCGTCGATCAAACTCCATCCGCTCGAACCGGCCGAATCGCCGACGATGTCAACCGGCTGCAAGGTCGGCAGCCACCGGATCCAGGGAATCTCGGACGAGTTCATCCCGGCGATCGTCGATCTCTCGTCGCTCGACGAGATCGTCACCGTTTCGGACGGCGATTCGATCATCATGGCGCAACGCCTCGCGACCGAACTCGGTCTCGGCGTCGGGATCTCATCGGGTGCGAACTTCATCGGCGCGCTGATGGCCCGCGAAAAACTTGGGCCGGACGCGGTCGTTGCGACGATCTTTTCCGACGACAACAAGAAATATCTGAGCACCGATCTTGTCAAACCGCAGCCGATGCACGACGACTATTATTCGAAGGACATCGAACTCTTCGGCTACCAAACGATCGGACGACTGAACGGTCAGCAGTGAGCAGTGAGCAGCAAGCAGTCAGTACCGCCTGCGTGAGCGGGCGGCGAATCTTGCGGTTGACGCCGAGCCACCGACACCCATTGTTTTGTCGAATTTCATTGAAGAGTTTTGTGAAGATTCTTTCTCTTGCCAATTCCAAAGTGACACTTTAGTATCACTATATGAGAATTGAACTGGTTACCACCCTCAAACGCCAGGCGACTGAGCTACTCGCGGACATCGAACGCGATAAAGAGCCGATCCTCATCACTCAACACGGACTGCCAAGCGCTTATCTGGTCGATGTTGAGAGCTACGAGCTACTTCAGAAACGAATGGAAATCCTCGAGGGACTTGCCCGCGGGGAGATGGCGGTAGCTGACGGTCGTACGGTCTCTCAAGACGAAGCCAAGACGCGAATGGAGAGATGGCTCAAATAGTCTGGACCGAACCGGCGCTGTCGGACTTGGACACGATCGCTGAATACATTGCGTTGGACAACCCGACGGCGGCGGCCGCTTTTGTGAAACGTATTTTTCGGCTGGTTGAGCAATTGCGCGCACACCCTGAAAGCGGAAGCCGACCGTTGGAATTAGACAGTTCTTCAAGATATCGGCAGTTGGTCGTCGGTCCGTGCCGGGTTTTTTATCGTTTCGACGGAGAGCGTGTATACATCCTCTATGTCATGCGCTCCGAACGCCTCCTACGAGTCGAGGAATTCGAGTCAAGGGAAAATGAAACATAGATATATGTGCTTTCGATCACTTCGCGTTTCTTCGCTTTACTTCGTGGTCAATTTGATTCAACCTTCGTGACTTGAAACTCGCCAAACGACGCGAAAATCGATCCAGCTTTTCCACTTTTTCACTCTTTCACCTTAAACTACTCCCGAACTATGGGACCGACAGTGATGAAGTTCGGCGGCACGAGCGTGCAGGACGCGGAAGCGTTCGCGCGAGTGGCCGAGATCGTAAAGGGCGAGGGATCGAATTCGCCCGTCATTGTGACGTCGGCGATGTCGAAGGTGACCGACGCGCTTCTCCGTGCATTTGAACTCGCGAAGCACGGCGACGTCGAGGACGCCGTCTTGTCGCTCGAACCGCACTTCGAACGTCATCGCGAGGTCGCCCGAACATTGCTCGACGAAGCTGGCCGGAAACTCTTCCGAGTCGAACTAGATTTCGCCGAAAAAGAACTCGGAGATCTGCTGATGCGCGTCTCGCGCCGGTCGCTGCCGCTGGCGATGCTCAAGGACGCGATCGTTTCGTACGGCGAACAGCTTTCGTCAAGACTTCTCGCACTTGTCTGCGCGAACGCCGGATTGAACGCGCGTCACGTCGATTCGCGCCGGCTGATCGTCACCGACGAAGAATATGGAGCAGCCGCGCCGATCTGGTCCGAGACTGAAAAACTCGTACAGTTGGAACTCAAGGGAACACTTGAGGCCAGCGAGGTTCCGGTGATGGGCGGATTCATCGCCGCCAGCCGCAGCGGCGAGACGACTACGTTGGGCCGCGGCGGATCGGATTATTCGGCGGCGATCGTCGGGGCGGCGCTCGGCGCGCGCGAGATCCAGATCTGGACCGACGTCACCGGCGTGCTGACGTGCGACCCGCGGATCTGCCCGACCGCGCGCACGCTGCGCACGCTTTCATACGACGAGGCCGCGGAGCTCGCTTATTTCGGCGCCAAGGTCCTGCACCCGAAAACGATCCAGCCGGCGGTCGATCAGCAGATCCCGGTCCGTGTTTGCAATTCGCACCAACCGCAGGAGCGCGGCACGATGATCCTGCCGCAAACTGAGACGACGCCGCGCAAGGTCAAATCGATCGCCTACAAGAAAGGCATCACGATCCTCCGCATTTCATCGGCTCGGATGCTCGGGGCGTTCGGTTTCATGAGCGCGATCTTTCAGATCTTCGAACGCCACCGCGTGGTCATCGACGTAGTCACGACATCGGAGGTTTCGGTCTCGCTGACGCTCGACAACACGGATTCGCTCGACGCAGTCATTAAAGATCTCGAACGCATCGGCAGGGTTGAGGTCGTCCCGAACAACGCCGTCGTCTGCGTCGTCGGCTTCGGTCTGCGCGGCGCTTCGGGCGTCGCCGCCGAGGTTTTCCACGCACTTTCGGACTTCAACATCTCTCTTATTTCCCACGGCGCCTCAAGCGTCAATCTCACCTTCGCCGTCAAGGAAGATGTCGTCAACGAGGTCGTCAAGCGACTCCACGACGAGTTCTTTGGAGATTGAAAAGAGAATGAGTATTTTGAATACCGGGATAAAGCGGCGGCCGACCCATCCGGGCGAGATGCTTAGGGAGGATTTCTTACCTGATTACGGTTTGTCTGTAAGCGGTTTGGCTGATGCCATCGGTGTTTCGCGGCAAACCGTAAACGAATTGCTCCGCGAACGCCGTGCCGTGAGTCCTGAAATGGCGCTTAGACTATCCCGCCTTTTTGGAAACAGCCCCGAGTTTTGGCTGAATGCGCAGCGCGCCGTTGACCTTTGGGAAGCGAACGAGGCGATCGGAAGTGACGTCGAGAGAATTCAACCGCTTTTGGCCGCATAAGTCTTCGGTTTGGTTCTGCAGATCGTCAGGCGGAACAAAACTCACAAAATTTGGTCTATGTGATAGTGAATCGATTCATTTTGCTCTTGGTTCTTTTGGCCGGGTTCGCGGTGACTAACGTTGCGCAGGATGCGCGACGTAGTTCTGATCCCGAGGATTTGGTGATCAGTATAAAATGCCCAAGTGGCGAACCGGAGCAGATAAGGCCGGAAACGAAGTTGTCTCTTGGTGATGTTACAAAAAAGGCGCGGGTCCTGCCGAAACCCATTTATCCACGCGGGACAAAAATTCGGCGAGTTTCGCGTATTGTACGGGCGAAC
>JAKOSS010000916.1 GCA_029777145.1 Acidobacteriota bacterium
CAGATCGAAACCGCCGAAATCAATCAGGGAATTGAATTTGTTGTTTCCGTATACCTGACCTAGCTTGATGGTGCAGTTCGTCGAAAACGCATCCGGCGCACGCAAAAAGGCAGAGCCGACCGCGATGTTGAACTGAGAAAGCACATTGCTGGAGGAGTAGACGTGCCAAGATACACTGTCTGTTTTTTCGCAGCCGCCCTTGAGTTGCGTCCGGGCGTACTGATTGAGGCGTCCGGTGCCGCGGACCATTAACCTCGAAGATGAGGGGCACCCCTCGTCTGTGATCACCGCATCCGGATCGGTACCGAGATTCAGGGTTCCGTAAGTGTAAAAGAAGTAATCCCCCGGTGGCGCGTCCAACGCGATACCGCCGGGCCAGGTCGCGGTTTTGCCGGGTGTCTGCCGGAAATAGGGTACGATACCACCGCCGTTCTGCCGGGCGGCGAAACGGAGCGTGCGGCTGGGGTAGACGCCTTCTGCATCCAGTGTGAGTCGCGCGTTGTGCATCACGACGACTTCACCGCCGTCTCCGCCGACTGCTGAGACGTTGCAAACTGTTCCCGTGGCTCTTCCTTCGGTGATCGAACCGAAGACCAGATCGCCGGTGAAGGTGTTCGATCCGGAGAGCGTTGCTTGTCCGAGGACATTCACGTTCACGTCCCCGTGGATGGAAGCGTTCGTCCCCTGCAAGAGTTCCGCGCCCGGCTGTACGAGCAAGGTCGAACCGTTGAGCGATCCGTTCAACCGGAACGTCCCCCCATTGATTGTGGTAAGGCCCGTGTGGTCGTTGTCGTTCTCCAATGTCAGCGAGGCGTTTCCAGTTTTCATGAGTGCCATCGTTCCCGTCATCTTGGCACCAGAGAAGATGTAGTTATTGACATCGCTCGAAATCGCCACCGAGCCCGGAGCGGCTGCGATGGTAAGGGTGACATTCGTCCGTCCATCGGCGACATCGTCGCCGAACACGACGTCCGCGCCGTCAGCGAACACTTGGCCGTTTTTCCAGTTCGCCGTGGCGGTGTCCCAGTTGCCGTTCACGGCACCCGTCCAACTCAGAATCGCGCCTGGCACGTAAAGCGCCAGTCCGTCGGCGGTTTCCACGAGACTCGATCCCGACGGGAAGCCGCTGCCCGCGGCGTATGTTCCTGTTCCGATTTTTTGCGTCCACGTCAGAAGCGGATACGTTCCGGCCGGGAGGGCGGAGAAATCACCGTCAAGGTCCACCGTCAACAAGCCGGTCAACGCGACCGTGCCGTCGGCGGCGACGAGCGACGGCGTGCCGTCTGCTTTCGGCCGGGCGACGAGCGTGCCGCTCACGACCGTGAGTGCGACATCGCCACCGTCCGCGAAGCAAAGCGTTCCTGGCGTTCCCGGCGAGCCGCCGGTGATTTTAGCGGCGGAACTGCTCAGCGTCGCCCAGTGGAGCGTCCCTGTGCCGCACAGGGTGCCGCCGGTGACGTCACAGAACGTATTCGTCGGGAACACGGTGTTGACCACGAGCGTTCCTGCCGCGACGGTCACGATGCCGGTCGACTCGTATGCTCCGGCGAGTTCCCAGGTGCCTGTGCCGCTCTTGTAGAGCGCA
>JAKOSS010000917.1 GCA_029777145.1 Acidobacteriota bacterium
CAGGGCGATAAAAAGCGGCGTAGCGTAACGGACGCCGCCCTTCGTGATGAAAAAGCTCTTGCCGTCGATCTCGTGCGTTACCGGGATAAAGCGCTTGACGATTCGGATCAGGAGATTCTTTTCGGGCTCGATCTCCTCGTGGCTCGAGAAGAACATCTTGATCCCGGTGACGATCAGAAATCCGCCGAAAAGGTAAATCACCCAATGGAACTGCATCAGCGCAGTCCCGATACCGATGAACAGCGCGCGGAACACCAATGCCCCGAGGATCCCGTAGAACAAAACACGGTGTTTGTATTTCGCCGGAATGCCGAAATAGCTGAATACGAGGACAAAGATGAAGATGTTGTCGATCGACAACGAGTATTCGAGGATGTAACCGGTCAGGAACTCGAGTCCGAACCTTTCGCCGATCTCCGGACCGAACTTCGCCGCGGAATACTTGTAGAATCCGAAATTGAAGATCAGCGCGAGCGTCACCCAGACGATGCTCCAGATCGTCGCCTCCTTGAACGTCACGACGTGCGACTTGCGGTTGAAGACACCGAGATCGAGCGCGAGCATCAGAAATACGAAAAGGATGAACCCGCCGTAGAACCACCAATATTCGGAAAAGGGAAAATGCATAAATTTGTCGTTATGATGAGGCCTGGATACCGCGGCGCCCCAATGGTTGCGATTGTAATTTGTTATGCGAGACCGGCCAACTCCTGCCCCTTGCTCGTTACCCGCCCTTGATCGATCGGGCCGGCCTCGCGTCCGGCGACGTTAGTTCGCCGACACCGGATCAAAACCGCTGATTTTGTGTGTTCTCATCGCTTCGAGCCGTTCGATTCGAACGCGCGTCGCCGGATGAGTGCTGAACAATGCGCCGAACCGTTCGCGCGAGAACGGGTTGACGATGAATAAATGCGACGTTGCCGGATCGCCCGAGTTCATCGGCACGCGCTGCGACCATCCTTCGAGCTTGCGAAGAGCCGAGGCCAGCGCCAACGGGTCGCCCGTGAGTTCGGCTGCTTTCCGGTCGGCGACAAATTCACGCGAGCGCGAGATGGCAAGCTGGATCATCGTTGCGGCGATCGGCGCGAGTATGATCCCGAGAAGACCGGCGATCGGGTTGGATCCTTCCTCGTCGTCGGATCCGCCGAACAGGGAATTCCAGAACGCCATCTCGGCAAGAAATCCGATGGCGCCGCCGATCGCCCCGGCGATCGTCATGATCAGCGTGTCGCGGTTTCCGACATGTCCGATCTCATGCGCCAGCACTCCGAAAAGTTCGTCACGATCAAGCGTCGCCAGCAAGCCGTCCGTTACCGCGACCGCTGCGTTCTTTGGATTGCGGCCAGTCGCGAACGCGTTCGGGGCGCTTTCGGGAATGATGTAAACCTTGGGCATCGGGATCGCGGCGCGCGTCGCGAGGATGCGGACCATCGAGAATAGCTCGGGTGCGTCCGCTTCGGAGATCTCCTGCGCCTTGTACATTCTCAGGATCAGGCGGTCCGAGAACCAGTAAGCGCCGAAGTTCAAGGCAACGGCGGCGACGACCGCGATCACCAGTCCGACCGTGCCTCCGAACATCTGTCCGGCCGCCAGAAAGATCGCGGTCAGTAAGGCCAATAATCCGGCTGTTTTCAATCGATTCAACATTCTGCCTCCATCTCGCCGGCATAGAAAAAGACCCTGCGCGGACGAGAAACCATAGATTTCATGTCGCACAAGGTCTCGATATTTACTTCGATGGACCGAACCGCGCGTCTCTGGCAGCGATTGTACTGACGATCTCATCGAACCAACGTCGGGCTATCTACTCCCCTTGGCCGAATTGTCGATTTCAGATTAGATAATCATTATTTTTTTGTCAAGTTTACTTCAGGCCATTTTCTTCAATTAGCCAAAAGCACCGCAAAGAGGCTAAACTCGTCTATTCGAAAAGAATCGCTGGAGAAGAGTATTTGAGCAAGATAGAGATCATTCCCCTTGGGGGCATCGGCGAGTTCGGAATGAACTCGATGGGGATCCGATACGAGGACGAGATGATCGTCGTCGATGCCGGCATGGGATTTCCCGAAGAAACACCGTACGGCGTCGACATTTCGATCCCGAACTTCGATTTTCTCGAAGAATACCGTGACGATCTGACTGCGCTTGTCCTGACGCACGGCCATGAGGACCACATCGGCGCGCTGCCTTACTTCCTTCGGAAATTCAATCTTCCGGTTTACGCCTCGCGATTCACGCTCGGACTCGCCGAAAAGAAACTCGACGAACACAAGATGCTCGACGAAGTCCTGCTGCACCGCGTGCACCCGAACGATGTCGCCGAGGTCGGAAGCTTCAAGATCGAATTTATCCATGCATCGCATTCACTTGTCGACTGTTTCTCGCTCGCGATCAAGACTCCGCTCGGAACGATCATTCACACCGGCGACTACAAGATCGACGAGACGCCCGTGATCGGTAAGCCGTACGATTTGAAAACGCTCGGGAAATACGGCGACGAAGGCGTTCTCGCGCTTCTCGGCGATTCGACGAACGCGACGGTCGAGGGTCGCACGCCGTCTGAAACCGCGGTGATCCCGGCGTTCGAGGAGATCTTCGATTCGGCGACAGGCCGGATCTTCGTTTCGACGTTCGCTTCGTCGATCCACCGTCTGCAGATCGTCTTCGACGTCGCCGAGCAGTTCGGAAAGAAAGTCTGCGTTCTTGGACGATCGATGCAGAAGAACATCGAGATCGCGAGCGAATTCTCATTGCTTTCGATCCCCGAAGACGTGCTCGTCGGGATCGGCGAATCGCGTTCGCTCGACGATGACGAGATCGTCTATCTCGTGACCGGATCGCAGGCGGAATCGCGGGCCGTCCTTTGGAATCTCGCGACGGCCGGTTACAAAGGCCTCGAGATCGGTAAAGGTGACACCGTCGTCCTGTCGGCGCGTATCATTCCCGGCAACGAGAAAGGCATCTCGCGGATGATCGGGCATCTCTACAAGCGCGGCGCGAACATCATCGAGGAAAAACGCCGGCTGATCCATGTTTCCGGCCACGCGTCGCAGGAAGACATCCGGATCATGATCGAGACCGCGCGGCCAAAATATCTCGTGCCGATCCATGGCGAGTACCGCATGTTGTTCCGGCACAAGGAGTTCGCGAAGAATCATATCGACGGTTACACCGACGAGAACGTGATCCTGATCGAGAACGGCGATATGCTCGAGATCGACGACACGGGCGCGCGGGTGGTCGAGAGCCATCAGCTGGGACGGACTTTCATCGACGAAGAATCGCTCAGCGAGATCGAATACGAGACGATCCGCGAACGCAAGAAACTGGCGTATGGCGGCGCGATCTCGCTCGTGGTGACGATCGAAAAGGACTCGAAACGGCTGACCGCGGAACCGAGCATCTCATTCCAGGGAGTCGCCGGCGTCGATCTCGGCAACGGTTTGCTCGACGACGCCCGGGAGGCGATAAAAGCGGCGGTCGCCGCGATGTCGCCGCACGAAATGGCCGATGTCAGCTGGCTTCAGGAGAGTCTCCGAATTCACCTCAAACGTTTCATTCAAAAGGAGATCGGGACCAAGCCCGTGATCGTCACGACGATCGTGGAAGTTTGATCACTGATTCGAGATTCAAGATTCGAGATTCAACATTGCCGGACTCCGTCCGAAGTAAAGGGGCGATCGCGGGAGGGAACTGAGTTCCCGGGGCGTCCGTCGTGCCCGGGCGAGTCGGTCAAAGCCCGGGACCGGTTCAGTGCGATTCCTCGGCGGGCTTCTGCGGAATGATCAGGATCAGCAAGACCATCGCCGTGACCAAAACGGCCGTCGCCACATACCGACTGAGTTCGAGACCGCCGTCGGCGCGGGGTTTGTCAAGAAAGTCTCCGACGACGGCGCCAAGCGGTCGGGTCACGATGAATGCCGTCCAAAACAGGACCGAACGGCTGACGTTCGTCAGCATATAAAGACCCAGAACCAGCAACAGGGCTCCGCCAAAGATTGCCGCCGCTCCAAGATACCCGATCGCATCGTTGTCCGCGACCCAATCGCCGAGCGCGGTACCGAGCGTTTGGGAGAACATTATCGTCGCCCAGTAGAAGATCTCCGTCTTCGGGGTGCTGACGGAACTTATCGCGATGCTCCCTGTCGACTTCCACCAGACGACGAGCGCGGCGACGACGCAGGTCAGCAGGATTGCCGAACCGCCGCCGTAACCGATGCCGACCGAACGGGTCATGAAGTCCGCGAGCGTCGTGCCGACCGTGGTTGTGGCGACGATCGTAAACCAATAGAGGAACGGGTGGAACTTTCGGGCCCGCATTTGGAGAAGAACAGCGATGACAAACACCGCCCCGAAGATCAGCGTCCCGGCAATGTAACCATAACCGCTCGCCTCCTCCGTCGTTTCGCCGAGCCACGACATCGTCACCGCGTCCCCGCCGGTCTCGCCGAGGGTTGTCGCCAGGATCTTGATGATCCAGAAGACCAATGTAACCTGCGGGACCTTGCAGACGGATTCCGCGAGAGTGGATTCGTTTTGTTTGGATTCCAATTTGAACTCCTGCCCGGGGGCGGCACTACATTATCAAACCCCCGGGATTTGTCAACGAATCCGCGATCCCAAATCCAAACATCCCAAATCCGGCACCGGGAATCACACCGTTCCCAGTCCCCAGTCGACTATAAGTTCACGCGGGTCGGTGTCGCGTAGCCAAGTGACGAGACGCCTGAAGTCAGCGACCGACGCGAGGCCGATGCAGCCGGCAGTACCGGGAGCGGTCGAACGATTCCAGTCGATATGGATCTGGATCAGATCACGGTCGGTCCCTGATTTCGGGACGTAGTCGACGGGGATCTTTACCGGCCCGATCCCGTCCTTGAACACTCTCTTGTCATA
>JAKOSS010000110.1 GCA_029777145.1 Acidobacteriota bacterium
ATCGTTTCTTCACCCGCCACAGCGAGAGCGCGTATCGCCCGTGCGCGCGAACGCCCATTTTCGTCCGATTGTGTTTCTCGCGGGCGATCGGAGCCTCGATCGTTCCGGCGTCCTCGTCAATCTCACCGTGAACCAACGCGACGTAGGATTTGAAAACGGTGCGTTCGCGGAACTGCTCGCTGAGCTTCTCGAGCATCTCTTCGGTCTTCGCAACCAGTATCAGTCCCGACGTGTCCTTGTCGAGACGATGAACCAAACCAATGCGATTTGGGAATTCGGATTTCTGATTGCGGATATCAGCATTTCGCAAATCCGTACTCCCGATTCCCAAATGGTAGGCGAGTGCGTTGGCGAGGGTTCCCGAACTGACGCCGGCGCCGGGATGGACGACCATGCCGGCCGATTTGTTAACAACGGCGAGGTAAGCGTCTTCGAAAACGATGGTGAGCGGGATGTCCTCTGGCTCAAATCGCTCCGCGGCTGCGTCCGGGAGCTCGACTTCGATCTCCTCCGAACCGCGAAGCTTGTATGACGCCTTCGATGGCGCGCCATCGACAAGACAGTCGCCGTCCGCGATGATCCGCTGGACAGCCGACCGCGAACGGTCAGGAATCTTCTCCGCGAGAAACACATCCAGCCGGCGGCCGCGATCGGCCTGATCCACGATCAGCGTGATCGAATCGATATCGTTGGCAGATTCTTCAAGTTCTGAGGAGACGTCAGGCATCGCTTCATCTTAACGCGTTGGCAAGCATTTCCGTAACGGTCTTCGGCTTCGTCCCAAAAGCATTGCGAATCCAATCGGGATCGAGCGCGTCTAGCAGGAGAAACATTGTCAGGCCTTCGTCCTGCGACCAATGCTTTCCGCTCCGGCGGATCAACTTCTGCGCGCTGGAATCGTCGAGTCCGTTGTTACGTGCGACCCGGTACGCGGCCCAATTGGCAGCTCCCTCCATCGTAAGGAAGATCTCTTCCGCGTCGGCGAGACCGGCGTACTTATCCTTGAGGAACCTCGATCGACGTTCGCGGATCAGCTCGAGCGCTCGGCGCAGCGTCTTTTGTTTCTCCGATCGCTTAACGTCCGCAATGGCCGCGCGAAGCTGTGCGTGTTCGGCCGTGTAAGCTGCGACGAAATCGGAGTTCAATTGAAAGGTCTTCTGCACCACATCGTCATCGAAACCATCGATCCATTTAAGGCGCCTTTCGAGGGCGTCCAAACGCGCCGAGAATCCACGGTGAAGCGTGTGCGTCATCTCATGCGCGAAAACGCTCCGGATCAGAAGGTCGAGTTGGGGATCCTTGATCAGTTCGGGGTCCTTTCGCCAGATCGCCGGCATTGAAGCCACAAGAAACGAGCGCCGGCCTTTGTTGTACGATCCCGCGAATGTCGCGAGCTGTGCGGGCAACCGCTCACCGTCAGGGAGCTCGAACGCACCGCCATGGAAGAAAGATAACACCCTGAGATCTCGGCCGATGCGTCCAAGCGAACCTCGTTCGGTCACGGAAAGCGCGCCGTGTTCAGGATCCGGGTTCAAATGATGCACGCATTGATCGTCAAACAAAACGATCCATGGAAGCGCAGTTTCCGACTGCTTCAGATCGTTGCGCCGAACGCGATTCCAATCACCGATGACCTGTTCGATCCAGTTCGTCGCCTCAGGACCCAGGCTGCCGTCGGCTGATTGGACCTCTGTCGCCGCGCAGAAAAAAAGAGCAAACAGGGCGGTTAGCGGCAATAACTTCCACCGATGCGAAGAACGTTGCATTGATCGATTAACGAAGGGTCAGTCAGCCGGGTTCCCGGAGTCTCCGCCGTTGATCTTCTTCAATCGGAAGATCATAAACGCGAGCGCTCCGAGCCCGACGAGCAGACTGATGATCTGTGATCTCGAAAGTCCGAGAACGCCGTTCAGTCCGAAAAGGCTTCCGCGCGGGTCGTCGCGCAGAAATTCGATCGCAAATCTCCAGATCCCGTAGATCACGCCGTACGCGATCAGGACCTGGCCGTCGAATTTCTTTCGTTTGTGCAGATAGAAAAGGAACGCGAAAACGAGCAGCATGAAGAACGACTCATAGAGTTGCGTCGGATGAAGATAAAGATCGCTGCCGTCGGGTCCGTAGACCGGAACGCCGGTGAACTCGTGGCCTTTTTCCGTGAAATGCACGCCCCAGGGGAGGCTCGTTTCCTTGCCCCAGCAACAGCCGGCCGAAAAGCATCCCTGGCGGCCGAAGAACTGGCCGAGCGCGACTCCCGGCGCGAACGCGTCGCCGACCTTCCAGAACGGCATTTTGTAGTAGATCGAAAGCAGGACGACAGTCAGCAATCCGCCGAGGAATCCGCCGTAATAAACACCGCCTGATCGAAGGAAATCGAGCGAAAAGATCTCGACGTGGTCGTCGACGACGAACATCAGCAGCTTCGATCCGACGAGCGCTCCGATCAGTGTCCACAGACCGAGGTCGTAGATCCGATCGCGGGAAAGCCCGTCGTTGCCGCCAAGCCGTGCCGCGGCGTAGAGCCC
>JAKOSS010000918.1 GCA_029777145.1 Acidobacteriota bacterium
ACGACGACGTGCTCGCGAAGCCATTCCTGGCGCATTTCGGCGCGGGTCCGCGGCAGTTGCTCCTGGAGACGTACGCGCGTGCTTGTCAGACGTTCGAACGCCCGGACGGTATCGACGCCGATCCCGTATTCGTTTTCCTTGACGGCCGCGGCGATGCGTTTCTCCGCGGCTTCGACCGATCGTCCGAGCTGCGCGATCCGCCGGGCCGTGTCGCGAAAGGCAAAGCTCTTTTCGGCGATCTCGCGAAGTTGTCCGAATGTCCCGAACGCGTCGAGCAAATTGAGCAGACTTGAGTAAGTCGCGCGAAAGCGGCTTGTCAGCGCGTCCGGCGGCGATTTTAGAAGTTGGGCGATCTTCGGCGGATTCTGAAACTGGCCGGGCGCGACGACGACGAATCCGACGTTGTCCTTTCCCCGTCGTCCCGCGCGTCCGGTCATTTGCTGCAATTCTGACGCGGTCAGCGATCGCCAACCGTCGTTGCCGCGCGTGTCGGCGTTCGAAACGACAACGGATCGCGCCGGAAAATCGACTCCGGCGGCGACCGTCGAGGTTGCAAAGATCGCGTTCAGCAATCCCTGCGACATCATTTTCTCAACCAGCAGTTTCCAGGCCGGAATGTGCCCGGCGTGGTGCGATCCGATGCCACCGTTGAGGAGGATCTTGCGGTGCTTGTGCGAGCGGATCTCGGGAAACTGCGCAGAATACTCGTCGAAAAGCTGACGGCGACGCTCGGCGAGCGCCGGATCGGTCCGTTGCGACCGGTCGGCGGCGACTTCGGTGGCTGCCTCGTCGCATCGCCGCCGGGTCGGAAGAAAGACGATTGCCGGAAGCAGGTTGTAGTTGCGCAGCGACCTGATCAGTTTCGGCGGCGGAATGTCGGGTAACCTGAATCTCACGATGCTTGAATCTTAAACGAAGCCGGAAACAAGAATCAAAATTCAAGATTCAAGATATTCAAGATTCATGACTCAATGTGCGTGTCGGAGAATTCACCGAACTCTGATCCGAACGGCTCTCGAATTTGTGAATCACTCGCCGCGGTCGCTTTTTGCGTCGATTCGCGTCCTTTCGCGGTCGGCTCTTCTTTCTTTGACCGCGAGTTCACCCGAAAGACCGCGAATGAGGTAACTTCGCCAAGGTAGATGAATGAGTGCTCGGGCGGGGCGATTGTTCCGACATCCTTCAAGATTCGAGAGTCGAATCGGATTGCAGAATCCAAAATTCCAGGACCTGACT
Organism: Acidobacteriota bacterium; assembly: GCA_029777145.1. Next base: position 1,237 of record JAKOSS010000918.1, read on the forward strand.
CTCGACTCCCGACTCCTGACTCCTGAATTTCGAATTTTGAATTTGGAGTTCTTGAACTGGATAATGTTCGAATGACCAACACCCTCGAGCTGTGGCACTCATTCATCGAAAGACCGGACCCGTCGATACTCGACAAGATCCTTGCCGACGTTATCAACTTTCACTCACCGTTCGTTTGGAAACCGAAAGAAGGAAAACCGGCAGCGGCACATATTCTGATGACGGTCAGCGGCGTCTTTGAAGACTTCAAATATGTGCGGGAAATCATCGGCGAAGCGGATTGGTGTCTCGAATTTGAGGCGAAGATCGGCGATCTCACGTTGCGCGGGGTCGATCTGATCCGGCTCGGAGCCGATGGTCGGATCGTCGATTTCGAAGTGATGATCCGGCCCGCGAATTCCCTCCAGGCGCTGGGCATGGAAATGGGACGACGACTCGTTGAAAGTGAAAAGTAAAAAGCACAAAGGAAAAGAGCCTAAAGATTCGGGTGATTCTCGACAGCTTGAATATTTTGCTCCATCGGACTTCTTACCTTTTACTTTTTACTTTCTACTTTCGACTTCTCAATTTGAAGGACGTTGTGATAGACCTCCTCTGTCTTATCGACCATTCGCTGCAGCGAGAATTCGTCACGCGCGATCGTCCGTGCAACGCTCGCCATCGCTGACGCCTGATCGGGATCGCTAAGCCGCCCGATAACGGCTCGTGCAAGGCCGACCGCGTCTCCGATCGAAACCAATGATCCGGTCTTTCCGTCCTCGACCAGTTCTTTTGCCCCTTCGGTTTCGGTTGCGACGACCGGCACGCCGCACACAAGCGCCTCGAGGATGGCGAGACCAAAGCTTTCGGAATGCGACGGCGAAACGAACACGTCGAGCGCCGACATCAGCGACGGAAGATCGTCGATCCAATCAAGAAAGAGCGTCCTTTCGCCGATGCCGGACACTTTCGCGAGCCTTCTGAGTTCATTCCTGAACGTTCCTCCCGCCGAGTTGTCGCGTCCCACGATCAAATATCGCGCGTCGGGATAGACCTTGGCGATTTCGGCGGCGGCCAGTATGAAATCACGCTGGCCCTTCAACGGCTTCAGCTCGCCGACCGTCCCGATCATCGGCACGTCGAACGGGATCTCGTGAAAAAACCTGAATGCGTCCCTCAATTCTTTCCGCTTTTCGTCGGGCAATTCGGGTTCATCCAGCCCGTTCGGGATCAAAGCGATCTTTTCCGTCGGAAAAATATCTCCGAGGTTCTTCGCGACCGCCGACGAAACCGCGATGGCCTTGCTCAGATTGCGCAGCGCGACCTTATGGAACGGCTTCATCGGAAACAGAACATGGCGCGTCAGAACGCATTTGACGCCGCTCGACATCCGGCAGACAAGACTCGCCGGAATGTAGTCGCGTCCCGCGTGCGCATGGACGATCTCGATCGCGTTTTCGCGAACATAGCGCGCGATCTTCTGGGCGCTGAATATTCCGAACGCATTCCGGATCGACGCGTGAATGATGCGATCTGATGGTATGAAATCGAGTTTTTCCTGCCACTCGTTCGTCGGACGCAAAACGACGTGGACCTCGTGCCCGCGTGCGACGAGCTCACGGCAGAGATCGACAAAGTGGCGCTCGCCGCCGCCGTATGTCCGCGCCGATGAGATCTGCAGGATCTTCACGGGGAGATTGTAACACCACTCCATTTGGGATTTGGGATTTGGGATTTGGGATTGCCGTCTACGGACTACCGCCTACCGTCCTCCGGCTCCCGCCTACTGCTTCTGATTACTGCCTATCACTGCTTCCAATCGCAAATCCCAAATCCACAATCCCCAATATCCCCAATCCCAAATGAAAATGGCCCGCCATAATGACGGGCCGAAGTTCTCAAACGAGAATAAGATTCGAAAGCCGGTGGCTTAGTTGAACGTATACCGGAGTCCGATCTGGATGCGGTAAACGTCACCGGTACCGGCGGTCGGGGTGTACGAGTTCGAAATCAAGCTCGTCCCGAAGTTACGCAAGCGGTACAGGGCACGGCCTTGTCCGTCGGCACCACGGGCGATCAACGGCGACAAGGACGTGAAAGTGTTTCCAACGCCCCAGTTCCGGTTAAGGAAGTTTCCGAAGTTAAGAATGTCGGCTCTGATCTGGAACTTATGCTTGGTCTTTCCGAGATTGAACATGAAATCCTGCGCAATGCTGAAGTCCACGCTCGTGTAGAACGGAAGGAACGCTCCGCCGCGCCCGGCATATTCGCCGCGGTGCTTCGAAAGGTACGGGTCCTGATTGATGAACGCTTCCCAAGCTGCCTGCTGCGCCGCGACCGTGAAGGTCGTGCCGCTCGAGGTGAACTGTTCAAAGTTCATCTCAGACGAGTCGCGGGGAATGTAGATCAGGTCGTTGCTCGTTCCGCCGTCGCCGTTCAGGTCGCCACTGAAAACGTAGCTGCCGTTGATACCCCGGCTGGTTTCCCAGAACATTGAAAGCGTCGTCGCACCAAACTTGAAGTACTCAGCGCGGTACGTCGCAGACCCGAAGAAGCGATGTCCCTGCGTCGCCGAACTCAGTCCGATACCCGGATTGTTCGGGTTGCCCGAATGCTGGTTGTTGTTCCACGAACCGAAAGCGATCGAACCGGCGTCAACCGTGTTCTTCGCCTTGCCGTAGCTGTAACCGGCCTTCGCCCATAATCCCTTCGAGATCGGCTTTTCGAGCGTAAACGAAAGGTTCCACTGCTTTCCGACATTCTGGTTCTTCAGCACGATGGCATCGGGAATGAAACTGTAAATGTCATTTCCGGCAGTCCAACGCGGTCTGTTGTCGACGCCCGTGAAAGCCGAATTCGGAGCCTTCAGGTTCGCATCGATGTAGTAGATGCCGTTGACATCCTTGTTGTAGATGAATTCGGCGCCGCCGATCAGGTCGAACGGCAGTTTGACATCAGCACCGATGCTCGAACGCCAGATCTGCGGGAACTTGAAGCCAGGATCGGTCAGAGCCAATTCGTACGATGACGCCGGCGTACCGTTGACGCTCGTCGGCTTGTACCGATTCGGATTCGGATTGAACGGCCTGATCGTCGTGTTGTCGAGCTGCTCGAAACCCGTCAGGATTCCGTTGTTGCCGATCTGATTGGAGATCCAGACATACGCCGGGCGGGCCGTAAAGATACCCGTTCCACCGCGCACCTGAAGTTTGCGATCGCCAAACGGATTCCAGTTGAAACCAACGCGCGGCGACCAAAGGATGTTGGCGTCCGGCAGTTTCTCGGTCTTGTACCGGACCGTTTGACCATTCTCATCAACGAAGTCCAGAGCATTTGCCTGTGCGTTGGCAAAGCCGGTCTCGCCGAAGAACGGAGTGTCGATACGAACACCGTAGTTGATCGAGAAGTTATCCCGAACCTTCCACGTATCCTGTCCATAAAAACCGACGTAGTTGACCGCGAGCGGCTGGATCGGCTTTTCGAGTCCCTGGATGTTCGACCAGCGGACCTGGAAACGGCGCAGGGTAATCGGCGACGTCGTGCGGTTCGGATTCGCCAAATAGCCGTTCGCGTCAGTGTAGAAGTCATCAAGCGAGTTGAAAACGTAAACGCTTTGCGAACCCGGGAAGAAGACGTTCTCCGACTTGTAACGCTCGAAACTGAATCCGGTCGAGATCGTGTGCGAACCCTTGTAGAAGGTCAGGTTGTCCTGAACCTGCAGCGAGTTGTAGCGAAGTTCGTTGTTCGGAGTGAACGGTTCGAAACCGAAACTCGTGTACGTGGAGCCGCCCGACAGCACGTCGATCAGCGGGAAGAACTCGCCCTTGTAACCGCGGCTTTCGTCCTGCTTCGTGTAACCGACGATAAGACTGTTCGAAGCAACGTTGCCGATCGAAGTGTTCCATTCGCCGACGATCGAGCGAATGTTCTCGAGGATCGAGTAGTTTGAATTCGCGAAGTTCAGCGAGTTCAAACTGGTTCTGCGCGAACCGAACCCGAGCGACGATGAATTCGACTCCAAGACATCGGTGCTGGAATCGAGCTGGACGTAACGGACGCTAAGTCTGTTCGTCGAGTTGATGTTGTAATCGGTGCGGAACAGATACTTTTTCGCCGGTGTCGAGAACGGGTAGTCCTGATACGGACCGGTGTCATACTGGAAGTTCTGCGACAGGTAGCTGCTCAGGGCATTCAGATCCGATGCGAGAACGCGGGTAATATTTCCACCGACCGTCTGACCGCCCGTGTTCGCGACGAAAGTCGTCGCCGGCTGCGTCAGCGCTTCTTTCTCGAAGCTGAAGAAGAAGAAGAGCTTGTTCTTGCCCGAGTTGAAGAACGGAACGCCTTCGCCGAAGTTCGGGAAGGGCAAGGGTCCGCCGAAACGGAATCCCCAGTTCTTGAACTTGAATTCTCCCGGATTGAAAGCGTTGTCGCCTGCCTTCTTGCCGACGAGATTCGGTCTGCGGAAAAGATAATAAACGGAACCGCCGTAGGTGTTCGTTCCGCTTCGGGTGACGGTATTGACGCCCGCGCCGACGAAGTTGCCTTGACGAACATCATACGGAGCGACGTTTACCTGAACCGCCTCGATCGCGTCGAGCGAGATCGGCGAAACACCGGTGCGGTCGCCGGGCTGGTTGCCGAGACCGAACGAATTGTTGAAATACGAACCGTCAACGGTGATGTTGTTGAGACGACCATCCTGTCCGGCGAACGTTCCGCCGCTGGCTTGCGGCGTCAGTCGCGTAAAGTCGCCGATACGGCGGGAGATCGTCGGCAAGCTCTCAAGCTGCTGAGTCGTGACCGAGGTCGAAGCTCCCGTCTTGGACTCACTGAAAATAGCATTGTCTTCAGCCTGAACGTTGACCGTTTCGCTGATCGCGGTACTCAACGCGAAGTTTACGGTCGCTGAGGTACCCAAGCTGAGTTGGACGTCGTTGACCGACTGCTCCTTGAATCCGGCCTGCGTCACTTTCACGGTGTACGGACCGCCGACGCGCATTCCCGGAATCGTGTAGCGACCCGAGTCATTCGTCACCGCCGTGTAGTTCGTCCCCGAGGGCACGTGCGTCGCCTCAATGACCGCGCCGGCAACCGGTGCGCCCTGGGCGTCGGTGACACGGCCGACCATTTCGGACGTCGTGACCTGGGCGAAGACCGATACTGAGAAAATACCGGTCAAAATCAATCCCCAAATCTGATACTTAAGAAATCTTTTGATCATTATTATTTTTTTTAGCCTCCGTTATTGTTTGACCTCTTTTATTGCTAAAAGCGATTCCCATCAAAAACGCAATCGCAAGTAACTTTTGTACTTATATTCACCAGGAACCTTTGGACGATCGCCCATCGGTGCGATGGTTCGGATCGATCCGGTCCGGCGATACGACCGATCTAAGCGGACTTGCCGGTCCGGGTTCCTGCGGAATCAGAATCGATGCCGCCGTTGGTTCCAGAATTTCGCTGCGACTGCGCGAAGACAGCCGATCCAAGAGGCGTTGAGAAAAGCGCTATGGCTAAAAATCTCGAAGAAAAAATTTTAGTCATTAGTCTCTTTTAACCTCGTAGTTTCGAAAAATCGTTGGAACGAGAATGCTTTGAGTTGCTTCATTCGGACGCACGTATCTCGAATTTTGGATTTTTGAATACCGATTTTTGGATTTTTCGATGCAAAATCCGGACTGGCAATCCTTCAAAAACGCAAAAACATCGACCTGCAAAACCGCTAACTATTGAAGCAACACACGTTCACTGAATTCGCGTAGTTCTACGCAATACCCAGGCTCGTGCAGACTCAATTCGTCGTGCAAGTTTCATTGCAAATTGAGTTCCGTAGGAGGGAGTCTAAATGCCCCGGCTTAGCACCGAGTTACGATGGCGTTAACTCCGCGTTACAAACGCGACGAAGCGTCAGTTCGGAGGCAAATAACCCGACTCGACCGGACGATCGCCATTGACTCCGAATTGGCCGGCGGAGAAACCGGCCGAACTGCGGTTGAGATACCAGATCCCGGTGGCCGGACGGAACACCGCCACGTCGTATTTGCCGTCGCCGTCGAAATCGCCGACCGATGGAATATCGCCCGTCAGTCCGAATTGAAGCGAGGTGATTCCGTCCTGTGAGCGATAAAGATACCAGACGCCGGTCGACGGCCGGAAGATCCCGAGATCCGAACGCCCGTCGCCGTCGTAATCGGCCTGTGCGGGATAATCGCCGCTGAGCCCGAACTGGATCGCCGCGAAGCCATCGGTCGAGCGCAGCAGATACCAGACACCTTCGGACGGACGATAAACCGCGATATCGGCTTTGCCGTCGCCGTCATAATCGTCCGGAACGGGAATGTCGCCGTTGAGCCCGAAGGTCTGGATCGTGAACGAAGTCCCGCGGCTGTCAAAGCTGTTCTTGATGTACCAAACTCCCGTCGATGGCCGCCATACGGCGATATCCGTCCGCCCGTCGCCGTCATAGTCGGCCGCGACCGGAACATCGCCGGCCACTCCGAACTGGCTCGCCGTGTAGATCGAGCGCGAATAAACATGCCAGACGCCGTCAGTCGGACGCCAGACCGCGAGATCCGTCTTGCCGTCGCCGTCGTAATCGCCCGGCGTGATCTTGTCGGTGGGAATTCCGAAGGTTTGGATCAGGTACGTCGGGGTTGCACTGTGCGAGACATACCAAACGCCTGTCGACGGCCGCCAAACCGAGACGTCGCTTTTGCCGTCGCCGTCGTAGTCGGCACGTTTGTTCTTCGCGATCAGGTTCGAAGCAACCGGCGCGTCGGAAATATTGTTGTCGATGTTGAAGGTGACGCCGCCCCAGGTCTCGTCGCGCGGACCGAGCCATTGATGGATCCGCTGATGATTCGCCCAAAAGTTGTCCGGAAGTGGAGTCACGCCCCAGACGCTCATGACGCTGTTCCAGCGCGCGAGCCAAACGGCGTCCATCTGACTCTGCGCCGGAATGTTGATCCAGTCATTGTTGGCGTTGGTCGGCGAGCCGTAAACGCCTGATTGGTAACCGAGTTCGTGGACGCGATCGGTCCATCCCTTGAGGAATGCCTTTGTCGGCGTCGTGCATGCGCCGGTCCCGCTGACGTCGTCGTAACGCTCCATGTCGTAATAAAGGATCGTTCCGGCGGTGAGTCCGAGATTTATCGCGTCGGTGACGGCGATGTCGGCTTCGCCGCGTCCCTGTTGCTCGGCGACCACCGGGTCGGAAGAATGTTTCTGAAGCGTCTGAGACGTCGACGCGACGCACGGAGACTGATAGCCGACGACCGTCGGGATCAATCCCCAGCCTTGCTGCGTCACGGTGTTGACCCACGATGCGTTGAGTTGCGGTTGGGAACAGGCCCGATTGCGTCCGCTCATGTAGATATTGACGTCATAGAACGGCGAGTTGTCCCACCACGTCTGCATCTGCGCACTGGTCGCGGCGGTGCATTTGTCGAATCCGCGCTGGAGGCTGATCCGGGTCGTCCCGCCCGGCGGCTGCGAGAAGACCGAGTTCGATGCGGCCATTATTGCCCGCTCTTTGGTCAGTTGCATTAGTTCCCTGATCCGGGGCGGCGTGATCTCTTTGAAAGATACGAGGCGGACTCCGTTCTCCTCGCGTGAGGTGTCGAGGTAGAGCTTCGTTGACTGCCAGCAGTTCGATTTTGAACTTTCGCACTTGCCGTCTTGGGTTAGATACCAAGGCCCCGTCGCATAATGGTTCCCATTGAGTGAGTTTGTGATCTCGGGTTCGTCGGGAACGTCCCCATCGATACGTACCTTGTCGGGAAACGCCCGCGCGGCTGTCGACCAGAACTGTCGGAGGCTGATGTATGAAGAATCAAAATTGTTGATGAGATACGAGTAGCCCGCACTCCAAGTTGTACCGTCGTCATCGGTCTTGAAGTAAACCGCCCGCTTGAAATTCGAATTGCTTGTGAGAACGAACTTTAGATTTTCGATCGTCCCGTCTTCGACCTGCCTGAAACCGATCGACACATCCGCAAAACCTTCTCGAACGAGTTCGTGAATGGCGGCATCAAGTCGAGTCCTGTCCCATGAAACACCGCCGTCAATGGTCCGCGCGAGCCAGACGGACGGGCTACGATGATCGACCAGAACCGCGTATCCACGGTCCTCATTGGTGAACGCAACGTCGCCGATCGTTTCACGTGCTTGGAGCGGCACGGTGAGTTCACGCCAGTCGATCCCGTTATTGTCCGTTCGAAAAATCGCCGCTTCGGTGAAAACGATCCCCGAATCTTCACCAAAGACCTGCATTTTCTTGATCCGCGACGAATCATCACGGACCAGATCCAGAGCCGGATCGACGATTTTACGCGGAGCCTTGACGCCGTCGAAGACAAAGCTCGTCTGCCCGAGCGCAGAAATAACAAAGATCGCGAGAACCAAACCGACGTTTAAGGACCGACTCATATGACGCCTCCGGGGAACTATCACAACCGCTGATGGAATTTTCGATAATTATAGACGATTTCGATTGCAGACAAAGCAAAAAAAGACCGGAACGGACGCCCGCTCCGGTCTAAGGTTCGATGCTGCAAACCAATTAACTTACCAAATGCAGAAGGTGACCCATTTGAAATTTCTTCGTCGTCAGATATTTGATCGTGTTCTTCGACGGACGGAACTCGAGCGGAACCCGCTCAACGACCGTCAATCCGCCGTCGCGCATCGCCTGAAGTTTCTCGGGATTGTTCGACATCACACGAACTTTTCCCAATCCAAGATCGCGAAGGATCTCGACGCACTGGTCATATTCCCGAAGATCGACGCCGAGGCCGAGCCGCTCGTTCGCCTCGATCGTGTCGGCGCCCTCGTCCTGCAACGCATATGCCCGGATCTTGTTGATGATCCCGATCCCGCGTCCCTCCTGGTGTTGGTAGACGATCGCGCCGCGGCCTTCGCGTCCGATCATCTCCATCGCCCTCTGCAGCTGCGGCCCGCAGTCGCATTTGGTCGAGTGAAAAACATCGCCCGTCAGGCACTGTGAATGGATCCGCACGAGCGCCGGAACGTCCTCGCGAAATTCGCCCTTGAAGAGGCAAACAAACTCCTCGGCGGAGGTCAGCGAACGATACCCGGCGATCCGAAAATCACCGAATTCGGTCGGCAGGCGAGCTTCTGCAACTTTCTCCACCGTTCGGGCGTTAGTGAAAGGCGCCGATTTGGCCGGATGTTCTTTGATTTGTTCGACGAAATTCATGATTTTTTGTCCTCCGCGTGAGCGGTTTGAGCGATTTTAGAAAACCATTTTTGCAAACCTGTGTCAAGTTTTGAAATCGAAAATAATTCCCGCCGTCAGAAAACTATGATATTTGTGAGTTTTTTCACATTGCGCGGTTTGAGCGATTTTATCATACTTGACTTTTTTGTAATTTTGGTTTAGTTTACTCGCGGATTTTTCAGGATTTGTATTATCCGAACGTTCAAGGGAGGGAAACGAAAAAGGGGGATTAATCATATGTCAAATTTGCACTATTCAGAACCAGCAGTTAAGACACCATACAACCAGCGAATCATGGCGAACCTTACGGTCCGCGCGAGCTGGGTAGACAAGGTCAGCGGAGAAACTGTCAACGCGAACGGTTTTACCGAGAACGTTGGCGAATCGAGCACGCTTGTTAACCTCGAATTGCTGCCGCCGGTTGGCAGCGAAGTCCAGTTGCGTATCTTCGAGAACGAAGAAGAGATCATTGAAGTCCCGACTGAAGTGATCCGTGTCGAACGCGATCCGAGCCAGCCGCTCGCCGCGCTCACGATCATGGAGAACGTCAAGAAGTGGAAGCAGATCGTTTTGGCCGCCGCCCAAAATTGGGTGACGCGCCATTGGCAGCTGAACTACGAGGAAGAGTGGGTCAACTAAATTCGGATTTGGGATTTGGGACTTTGGATTGAAAGCCCGGATTCTGATTGGCTTGGACTGAGCGGGGAGAAATCTCCGCTCTTTTGCTTTTCAAGCTGGAAGCCGAAAGTCGGGAGTCGAGAGTCTGGGGTCGTGAGTCTGGGGTCGTGAGTCGTGAGTCGGGAGTCGCTGGTCGGGAGTCGGGAGTCGGGAGTCGGGAGTCGGGAGTCAAAAGTCCAATTCAAGATTCAAGATTCAAAGTTCAAGTCGTTCGTACGTTACCGGTCTCGACTCCCGACTCCCGACTCTTGACTCCCGACTCATGACTCCCGACTCCCGACTCTTGATTTACAACGATTGGCAAACCACGGCCGCGCGTGGGGCATCTTTAGTTCTTACGTTATATTAGTTAGGAATTCCTGAGCATTAATTGATGAGATACGTTGCAATTTTATTGGTCGCGCTTGCCTTCGCAGGACTCGCATCGGCGCAGACGAACCCGGAGAAGCCGTTCACGCAGGCCGAGTACGTAAAACGATTGTACGAAGTGCAGAAGACGCCCTCGGCAGTCGATGAACTCATCGCCGACCTTCGGCGGCGCGGAATCGCGTTCGAAGTCACCGACGGCGTGCGCGGCCTGACGACATCCAAGAGCCGCAATAATGCTGAACTCAAGCGCACGCTCGAGGAAGCCGGGCGGCGAAAGGCCGATCCGGAAAGCGCCAAGCTTCCGGATCCGAAGGAATCCGCCGAGGTGATCGTCAAGGCCCGTGAAGCGGCGCTCGGCGCGCTCGAGGAAATGCCCGACTTCGTCGTCAAACAGCAGATCCAGCGATATGTCGCGTACGCGGGAACGAACAACTTCCAAAACACCGACAAGCTCGTCGTCGCCGTCAGCTATCGCGCCGACGGCCGCGAGGAATACAAACTTCTGTCGCGTAACGGTATCATTCAGCAGAATCCGCAGGCCAAAGGTTCGTACGAAGAAGTAGGCGGGACCAGTTCGACCGGAGAATTCGTAACCGTGCTCGCGACGATCTTCAAGACCGAGAACGAAACCGAATTCGAGGTCGCCGACACGGCGCTGTTCCGCAACCGCAAAACGATCGTCTACAATTTCGACGTCGCGCGCGACAAGGCGAAACAGGTCGTCGCGGCCGCCGGATACCTGGTCGAAACGACGATCACCGGGATGAAAGGCCGCATTTGGATCGACCGTGAGAACTTCCGGGTCCTGAAGATCGAAAGCGAGGCGACCGAGATCCCGGAGACCTTCCCGATACGGACCGCGCGCCGCACGATAGAGTACGATTGGGTGAAGATAAACGACGAGGATTACCTCTTGCCGTCGCTCTCCGACGTACGGCTGACAATGCGCGCCGACAAACAGGTTTACGAATCGCGCAACCTGATTCGGTTCAAGGGATACCAAAAATACGGTTCGGAGGTTCGGATTCTTGACAGCGACGAGGAAGAGGTCAAGGAACCCTGATCAATCGACGCTGAAAACGTAAATAAGGGCGGGAACGATCAGCCACAAAAGCCCTTTGATTAGGAAGAACATAAAACCGGCTACCCCGACACGTTTCACCCACGTCGGGCCGTCGGTTTTTACTTCTTGCGGCTTTTGGTCCATATCCTTCAAAATAGACGTTTCCCTCGCTGATTTCAAACTGATTTCGTGCTTATGAGGTCGTACACTTCAAGATTCGCCGTCGCCGTCACCTGCCTTTGGCTGATCGTTTCGGCGACAGCGCAGTCGACCGCAACAAAGCCCGTAAAACGTGAGGCCGATTTGCTCGAACTCGTCAAACTCGATAGGTCAATCAAGCTCGACATCCGCTACGCGCGATCCGACAATTTCGTCGGCAAGCCCGTTTATTCCGAAGCCCGCGCCTTCCTGCAACGGCCGGCCGCTGAAGCCCTCGTCCGCGTTCACAGGAAACTGAAAGCGGAAGGGCTCGGCCTCGCGATCTTCGACGGCTATCGACCGTGGTCCGTGACGAAGCTCTTTTGGGAAGTGACGCCGGAAGACAAACGGATCTATGTCGCGAATCCGAAGACCGGATCGCGCCACAACCGCGGCTGTGCGGTCGATCTGAGCATGTACGACCGAAAATCCGGAAAGCTCGTTCCGATGCCGTCGGATTTCGATGAGTTTACGGAACGTGCGTCGCCTGATTACAAAGGCGGAACCGATTCCGAGCGCCGCAACCGCGACCTTTTGCGACGCGCGATGGAGGCCGAAGGGTTCACCGTCAACGCCAACGAATGGTGGCACTTTGATTACAAGGACTGGCAGTCGTACGCGATCTACGATATTTCGTTCGACGATGCCGGATCACTCGACCGTGCACCGAAAAAGCCGTCAATCAAGTTGGAACCGGGCTGGAAGAAGTTTTTCGACGAAGCCGGTTTGACGGGCGGAGCATACGTTTACGATCTCAAACGCAATCGCTACCACGTTTACGACAAGACTCGGTTCGATCAGCCATTTTCGCCGGCCTCCACTTCGAAGATCATCCATTCGCTGATCTTTCTCGATTCAGAAGTCCTGAAGGACGAGAAGGAAGTACTCAAATGGGACGGAACGAAGTACGACATCGAGGGCTGGAACCGCGACCAGGATCTGCGAAGCGCGTACAAAGTTTCGGCCGTTTGGTTCTATCGCGACGTCTCGCGGCGACTGACTCGCGACCAGATGCAGACCTATTACGACGCCGCCCGGTACGGCAACCGATCGACGAAGGGATTCGGCGAGGCTTACTGGGTCAACGGCGAACTGGCGGTCACGCCGCGCCAGCAGATCGAGTTTCTTGTAAAACTCCACCAGAACCGGCTTCCGTTTTCGCCGCAGGTGATCGACATCGTCAAGGACATCATGATCGAGGA
>JAKOSS010000919.1 GCA_029777145.1 Acidobacteriota bacterium
ATTTTTCCGTCCTTGCAAACGATCACTCCGTATTTCTTGGAAACTACACCCCGAACGATAATTGCATAATCCGGTATCGAATTGCCGTCAAAGTCGGCGCGCAAATAGAAGGGATTGACTGAGTCGTCGGCTTTGATCGGCTCATTTACCGATACCGTGGAAATACAGTCGCTCACGGGCTTTGGAATCCAGAGTTCGTTGTGTTCATCAACGGAACTGGGTTCATTCGTTGCAGAAGGAGCGGGAGTTTCCGCCTTTACAAGATTTGCGGTTCCGTTGGTCCGACCGCAGCCTGAAGCTGACAATGCCAACACCATAAGAAACATGAATTTCGTAAGTTTTCGCATAATTCGGTCCCCCTAGAGTGATGCCTTAACGCTCCGCGCCGGAATATCGTAGAAATCCGATAAAACTTCTACCCAGGAACCGTCAATCTCCCACTTAACAAACAGGGTTGCAGCATGTGTTTCTACTTTCTCCCCTGGGAAATCAAAGTCGTCCCATTCTATCGCCGTCCCCTCCGGTAGGGCCATCCAGCTTCCCGTTACTACTTTGTTGATGCCGGGACTTTCTTCGAATTCACCCCTGCCGGTTTTCCAGACGATTCCCGACTGGGTTTTTTTCACAAGATTTCCCCATGGCACAACGTCGTCCTCCCAGGCATAGTAGTACAAAGTGCGGTGCGCCATATTGGACAGCCGAAACTTGATGCACAAGTTTACGCCAATGTTGTCGCCCTGCCTTCGCGACGTTTCGTCAGAGCTCATCGTCCTGACTGACAAGACCTCAAACTTTAAGTTCTTAGATAGGCCGTCACGAGAAACCGATTGGGCCAAACCCAAAATATTTAGTGAAAGGGCAGCAACTATGACTGCTACGCTACGGATTGCCATCAATTCCACGTTGAATCTCCTTTTCATGCTCCTTGAAGAGCACGCTATTCTGATAATAATTCTTGAACTTCTTCAACACATTCATCTGTCACATATAGGCCTCTGGATGGGGACTCGCAGGATTGACTAGATGATATTGCTCGTGGGCAATGTGTAATTGCACGCCAAACCGGATACTTGTGATTACCTCACCAATATCTTTGATTCATATTTGGCCGTCTGAGATATCTGAGCGTCGAATGAAGGCAACAATTGAGCTTCGGGGCGACCTTAGCCGTCGCAGAGGATGATTCGCTTGATCGTTTGCCGAGTCAAGCGGGCGCAGAGCGCCTCTTCCTGACCTGCGAATGGGTTTGCAGAATTGACCTAACCCGACACCACGAGTTTTCAGATTTCGGATCTTCCGAACCACCAACACGGCTTGACCTTCATCCATTCGCAAATCGGCATTCGAAAATCGCAAATGGAGAGGCCACTTAGCCGGCGAAGACCGTCGGGCGGGCTCCGAGCGGATACGCCGACTCGTAGGCGTGTCCGAGATTGAGGATCAATCCTTCGGACCAATGCGGGCCGAGAAGTTGAACGCCGATCGGAAGTCCTTCGGAAGAGAGTCCGCAGGGAACCGAGATTCCCGGGATGCCGGCGAGGTTTGCCGAGACCGTATAAACGTCGCTCAGATACATCGCGAGCGGATCGTCCGACTTTTCGCCGATCTTGAACGCGACCGACGGCGAGGTCGGCGTCAGGATCGCGTCGCACTTGGCGAACGCCCTGACGTAGTCGTTCTTGACCATCGCGCGGACCTTCTGGGCCTTCGCGTAATAGGCGTCGTAGTAGCCGCTCGACAGGACGTAAGTCCCGAGCATGATCCGGCGCTTGACCTCGGCCCCGAACCCTTCCTCACGCGTCTTGCGGTACATTTCGCGCAGTTCATGCGAGCCTTCGGCGCGAAAGCCGTAACGGACGCCGTCAAAACGGGCAAGGTTTGACGAGGCTTCGGCCGTCGCGATGATGTAATAGACCGCGATCCCGTATTTTGCGTGCGGGATCTCGACGTCGATGATCTCCGCGCCGAGCGCGCGAAAATTTTCGATCGATTGCAGCACCGAGTCGCGGATCTCTTCGTCGAGCCCCTCGCCGAACAGCGCGCGCGGAACTCCGATCCGCTTTCCGGCGATATCGTCCCCGAGCGATGCCGAATAGTCCGGAACCGGGACGTCGGCGCTTGTCGCGTCGTTCGCGTCGCGACCGGCGATCACGCCGAGCACCTTGGCGACGTCACCGCACGTCTGTCCGAAGACACCGATGTTGTCGAGCGACGATGCGAAGGCAACGAGTCCGAATCTCGAAATCCGTCCGTAGGTCGGTTTGAGTCCGACGATGCCGCAAAGCGAGGCCGGCTGGCGGACCGATCCGCCTGTTTCCGAGCCGAGACTCGCACGGACGACGCCCGACGCGACGGCGACCGCACTGCCGCCCGAACTTCCGCCCGGAACGCGCGACGTGTCCCACGGATTCCTGGCGTTGCCGAAGGCGGACGTTTCGTTCGACGATCCCATCGCGAACTCGTCCATGTTCGTCTTTCCGACGATCACTGCGCCGGCGGCGTTGAGCCGATCGACGGCGGTCGAATCGTAATGCGCGCGGTAATTGTGCAGGATCCGCGATCCGCATGTCGTCTGCATGTCCTTCGTGCAGATGTTGTCCTTGATCGCGATCGCGAACCCGTGAAGCGGTCCCTGATCGTCAGACGCATCGAGTTCCTTCGCGCGCGCCGTCGCGCGGTCGTGCTCGATCGAAAGGAACGAATTGAGTTCTCCGTTGAGCCGTTCGGCGTTTTCGAGAGTCTTGGAAATGCTTTCCTGAATTGACATAAATCTAGTTCAAAATCTTGTTTATCAACCACTTATCGTCGCGTTTCACGACTTCGACATTGATCTTCCGTTCCTCGCTCCGCGTTTCGTCCTTCCAGAAGAGAATGATCTCGACGTCGGTTTTCGACGGATCGGTGACCGTGCATCCGCCGACCCGGAACGCCTTCGGCAGATCGTCGGATTTGGTCGTGAACGGATCGGTTCCCGCCGGCGTCGATGCCAGCGACGCGATCAGTTCCGGCGTCAGGAACTTTTCCTTCGGCTTCAGCGACTCGGCCGAATATTTCATCTCGTTGCCGAAGTGGATCGAGTAAAACTCCTTGACGGTCCCTCGCGACAGAGTGCATTCGGGCGACTCGAGATTCGGCATGCTGCAGGAACCGAGGAACGCAACGGCAAAGACCGCGGCCATGACGAACGCGGTGAATCCGATAGCGGATCGATTGTTTCGGATTCTCAAAGTACTTTCGGAACCTGGAAATGGCCTTCTACGGCGGCCGGAGCTTCTTTCAGCGCGTTTGTCTGGCCGAGCGATTCGTGCGGAACGTCGGGACGCTCGGCAAACGTCGCCGCGCCCTCGTCGGTCAGTCCGCCGAGCATCGGTTCGACGTCGGACGTGTCGAGCTCGTTCAATTGCTCGACATAGGCCACGATGCTGTTCATCTGCGGCGTATAGATCTCGACCTCTTCGTCCGTGATCTCAAGATGCGCCAAGGTGGCGACTTTTCTAACATCCATAATGTTC
>JAKOSS010000920.1 GCA_029777145.1 Acidobacteriota bacterium
GTTCGAGATCGTCGGGCGTGAACGCGGCGAACGGATCGAGGCGGTCGGCGTAAACGACTCCGTGGACGTTCGACTCGGTGATCAAAGGCGCGCAGATCGTCGAACGCACGCCCTGCGAAACGATCGATTCGGCCCCGATGAATTTTTCGTCCGTCTTCGCGTCCTGCGAAAGCAGCGCGACCTTTTCGCGCATCACGCGCTGCGTGATCGTTCGCGATACCGGCAATTTCTCGGTCAGTTTCTCGAGCTGTGCGTCGCGGGCCTTCATCGCGATCGGCACGAGCGAATAATCGAGGATCTTTCCGTCGACCGTCTCTTCGGCAAGCAATGCGACGACGCGGTCGGCCGGCGTTCCGCGGAAGATGAGATCGGTCGCGCGGATGAATATCTCCTTCAGATCGAACACATTGCCAAGCGTCTTGCTCAGCTCGTAGAGCATTTCAAGCGTTTCGGCCTTACGGCGCAGCGACTTGAGTTCCGCAGGAGTCGTAAGTTCCGCCTCCATCGAAGTCACGCTCTTGCCGATGATCCTCTCGGCAGACAACAGCATCTGCGTGTGCCCCAGCGGCTGATCTTCGTAACGAAGCGCTGTCGGGACGGGCGTCGCCGGAACCGGAGGTATCGATGCCGAAGACGATCGCGCGACCTCGCTGGTCGGCGGGACGAACGCGGCCGGCTCCGCGGTGACGGGCAGCGTCTTGGGATCAGAAACAGACGGTTCGGGAGTCGTCGCGGACTGGGCGACACGCTGGAAGACCAGGCTGCTTTCGCCGATCGTGATGACGTCATTTTCGTCGAGATACTTTTCGAGCACCGGCTGCCCGTTGACGAAGACCCGGTTGACGCTGCGCTTGATCTCGCCGCCGACGACGACCCCGTCAATGATCCGTACCGCATCGCCCTCGCAAAATATCTGCGCGTGGTGACGCGAGACGCGGCGATCGTTCAGAACGATGCTGTTCTCCTTCGAGCGCCCGATGGTGTAGACGGAATCCCGCGCGAGATCAATGTCCCACGAACCACCTGTCGCATCGGTAATTTTTAAGGTAGCTTTCACGCGTAAGTGTGCCCGAACCTAGTATTTTCGGCAGCCGGAACCGGGTAGATTGACATTATCAAATAACCATAAACAATTATCAATCAACGTCTATGATTTATTTTGACAACAATGCGACGACCTTTGTCGCCCCTGAAGTGCTCGCCGCGATGACTCCGTTCCTGACCGAAAGCTGCGGAAATCCGTCGTCATCGCACGCCGCCGGACGGGCCGTTCGGAAGATAGTTGACGGATCGCGCGAACAGGTTGCCCGGCTTCTCGGAGCGTCTCATCCGGACGAGGTGATCTTCACCTCCGGAGGCACCGAAAGCGACAACTGGGCGATCGTCGGGGCGCTCGAGGCGCGGCCCGAAAAACGCCATATCGTGACCACGCGGGTCGAGCACGAAGCGGTGCGAAAGACATGCGAGCGGCTCGAAGCGAAGGGCTTCGAAGTGACCTGGCTCGAGGTCGACGGCGACGGCGCGCTCGATCCGGAACAGCTGCGCGATTCGCTGCGCCCTGAGACGGGAGTTGTCTCGGTCATGATGGCGAACAACGAGACCGGGATCCTTTTTCCGGTCGCCGAACTCGCGGAGATCGTCCGATCGCATTCCGACGCCCGGTTTCACGTCGACGGCGTCAATGCCGCCGGCAAGGTCCCGATCGACCTCAGATCGACGGAGATCGACATGTTCTCGATTTCGGCGCACAAGTTTCACGGACCGAAAGGCGTGGGTGCCCTCTACGTCCGCCACGGCGTCGAATTGGCTCCGCTTCAGATCGGCGGCGGTCAGGAACGCGGTCGCCGTGCCGGAACCGAGGCCGTCCATCAGATCGCCGGTCTCGGCGCCGCCGCGGAACTCGTGTCCGATCCCGCGCCGATGGATCGCGTCCGCGAACTCCGTGACCGGCTTGAGGACCGGATCCTTGCCGAATTCGA
>JAKOSS010000921.1 GCA_029777145.1 Acidobacteriota bacterium
CCGTGCGGTCGGTGCTTCCCGAGTCGATGACGAGAACCTCGTCGGCCCACGTGACCGAGCGGAGCGCGCGCTCGATGTTCGATTCCTCGTTCAATGTGATGATGACCGCTGAGACCTTCACGATCAGAAGTTTACGGTGAAGTGGCCGGAAAAAGAAAGAGCGGACCCGATTCAATCGGGCCCGCCGTTTTTTCGAATCAAATTTGGCAGATCACTTTTTGTCCTGCGGCGATTCGACATCGATGTTGTTCGCCTGGAACGTCGTCGACGTCGCGCGCTGCAGTTCGGCGACCGCCTTGCTGTAATCGGTTTCCGCACGGATCTCGGAGTTTCGCGCGTTGGTCAGCGCATTTTCCCGCTGGAAGAGAAGGAACGTCGTCGAGCGGCCGGCTTCAAGAAGTTTGCGTTCGCCCTCGAGCTGGATCTCGGCATTCTCCCGCGCACGGCGTGCCGAAAAGACGCGCTGGCGCGCGGTGTCGAGAGCCTGAACCGCATTTCGCACTTCGGTCAGAACCGTTTGTTCCTGAGCGCGCATCTGAGCGTCGACACGGCCGTCCTGAATCCGCGATTGCGCCAGATTCGCCTTCGCTGTTTGATTTCGGAACGGGAAGCTGATGGTCGCGCCGATCGAGAAGTTCGGTGCGTCCGAACGGAAGAAGTTCCGCAGCGATCTCGAGAACCCGCCCTGCAGATAACTCGCTGCGCCGGGAACCGTAACCGTCGGTATCGGCAGACATCCCGCCGGCGGAGTCGGGCCGTTGCAGATCAGGTTGTAAAGATACGAGGTCGCACTCGTGAACGCCGATGTTTGAAGCGTGATCAGCGAAACCGTGGACGGATCGGTGCTGACGTTGCCGCTCGACAATCCGCCGAGCGAGAACGTCGTCGTCAGATCGATCTTCGGCCGAAGCTGATTCTTGAAATAGTCGATGTCGATCTTGTTGATCTCCTTTTCCAGACGCAGACGGCTCAGTTCCGGCCTGAATTGCATCGCGTCCTTCATCGCCGCATCGAGATCGACCGTATCCGTGCTGAACGTCGGTGCATCGGTCGGAACCATCTGAACCGACCATTCGGCCGCGGTCGTGTCCTTCAAAAGCAGTTGCTTGAGCGTGTTTTCGGCAGTTGCCACGGCCTGAACAGCGAGCAAGAGATCAGATTCGCGGTTCGCGAGTTCCGTTTCGACCTCGGCTTTCTGAAGCGGCGCGGCGGCTCCGGCCGCGATCTTGGCCTCAACCTGCCGGAGGTTCTCCTTCGACAGATTCAGGTTCGCGACGCGGTTCTGTTGATCGCGCAGGGCGAAAACAAGATCCCAATATGCCGATTGGACACGTGAAATGGTCGTGATCGCCTGCCGCCTGAAATCGGCGTCCGACTGCGAGACGCGCTTTCGTTGGATCTTGATCTGCCGGCGGGTCGAGTCGACGCTGAAATTGCGAAGCAGCGGCTGGGTGTAAGTCACTCCGAGACTTGACGTGTAAAGTGCGCCGGTCGTCGACGAAGTCGATCCGTTGCTCGCCTGCTGCTGCGCAAAGCGGTTTTCGGTCCGGCTGTTGTTGAAGAAGACCTGCAAATTGCCGCCGCCCGGTCGGATCGGCGCATCGACTCCGGAGTTGATCCTGAAATCGCGGGTCGCACTGTTGCCCGTCGTCGAATTCCGGGTAAACGTCGGACTGACCGAGACGACCGGATCGTACGAACCGAGCAGCGAGCGCAGGCTCTGCTCCGCGATCTTCACGTCCGCGCGGGCGATGTCGATGTCGTTGTTGTTTTCAAGCGCGCGCCTGATCGCTTCAGCCAAGGTCAGCGGCAACGTCTGTGTCGTCTGGACGCCGGGGCGCGAAAGCGACGTTACATAATCGGTCCCGCGCGTCGGCGTCGGAGTCTCGGCCTTGACTTCGCTCTTTACCGAAGAAGGTGAGGTATTTTTCGCTATTTGGGGTGTATTCGTCACGCTCTGGCCGAAGACCGCTCCAGTCGATGCGGCGGCGATCAGCCCGCAAAGCAAAAGGGTAACTTTAAAATGACGCAACATTTTCATTATTAAGGCTCCGAGTTTTTCTTCTTGAAATGTGTAAAACGCTTAAAAACTCAATGGGTTACTACGCCGGGGTTTTGCCCAATGTTTCAAAAAACTTCCCGACCGTGGCCGTTGAACTTTGACCCTAGATAAGCTA
>JAKOSS010000922.1 GCA_029777145.1 Acidobacteriota bacterium
CGGAACGAATGTACGCGATTCGGACTGCTGAGGTTCCGACACTGCCCTCGAATTTGCCTTCCGGCATCGATTGGATTCTCAAGAGATCGTTGTCCAAAGATCCAACGCTTAGATATCAATGCGCTCAAAGCATGATTGACGATTTGGAAACGGTTCGAGGGGATTTGATTCGTGCAGAAAAACACGATTTCGAACAGTTTGAGGAACGCGACTATCGAGTATGGTCTTCGGTGAGAGAGCATTCAGAGCGAACTGTTCTCCAACCTTCGCGAGAGGGTGAACCATCGAAATCGGAATGCAGGCAACTCAAGAGTTTCTGGACGACATTGCTTAGCGTATCAAGGATTCAACCGAAATCCCATCGGAAAATGTGGCCGTCGAATTATCCCATCATCAGTGCCAACATTGGCCACGGCGAAATTGAATTCAGATACACGGTTTCCAAGAATCGAATCTTTGTAGATTTGGCGTTTACGAGGAGCCCGTATAGCAGGCGTCTTGCAAAAATACTAGAAGTACGAAGACTCATGTTTGAAGAAGAATTTGGACAGGAGCTAAGTTGGTTTCGAGATGCCAAAGGAAACATCGTTCGGATTTCGCATCAGTTGCCGCGGATCTTAGTGTTAAACGATGACCACGATTGGCCGGTGATTCATAACGAGATGATGAGTGCCCTGTCCCGACTCGAACAAGCAACCGTTGCAACCGTCAAAGATGTTGAGTTTCATGACAGACTATTGCGGGAGTTGTTTTGATGCCACGCGGCTCGACCTTTTTTGTGGGATGCTCACTATAAGCGAATCGGCGTTCGATAGCTCGGTGGGTAGTTTGAAACGGCGCAGTTTGAGGTGTTATGGCCTTGTATGAAATTACCGACAATGGGATCGGCGAATTGAAACGTACGACGTTTGAGGCGTCGGGGCTAAAAGAGCGCTCCGATCTTCAGCAACTGTTCAAGGCGCAGATCGGCGTCATCGCGCCCGGCTTGATGGTCATTGCCGAAGAGTTTGGTGACTGGGAAGATTCGCGCCGGCGGATTGATTTGCTGGCTCTCGACAAAGAATCAAATCTGGTCGTGATCGAACTCAAGCGGACCGAGGACGGCGGGTTTATGGATCTGCAGGCCGTCCGTTATGCCGCTATGGTCTCAACGATGACGTTCGAGCGGGTCGTTCAGGCGCACCGCGATTATCTGAACCGCATCGGGCAAACGGATGTCGATCCGCAACAGGCGATCATCGATTTCCTCGGGCACGATGCATCGGAAGACGAACAGTTTGGCTCGGACGTAAAGATCGTCCTTGTTTCCGCAAACTTTTCGATCGAGCTCACCACCTCGGTGCTGTGGCTCAACCAACACGGCCTCGACATCAAATGCGTTCGCATTGTCCCGTATGATTACGCCGGCACGATTATTCTGGACGTGCAGCAGTTGATCCCGCTGCCGGAAACGGCCGAGTATCAGGTCCAAATAAGAGAGAAGGACCGCGAAGTGCGAAAAGCAAAATCCGTACAGGCATCGACGCGGCGACGATTCTGGGAAGCGCTGCTCGCGATCGTCCGCCAGCGGTCGGGATTTCACGCCACCATATCGGCAACCGACGATGTTTGGATTAGCGCCGGTTCGGGGATCAGTGGGGTCGGGTACAACTATACGATCGGGACGGACAGTTCGCGGGTTGAACTCTATGTTTCCAACCCCGACGCGGAACGAAATCTGCGGCTCTACGACTTCCTCTTCGCACACAAGAGTGAACTCGAAGCGATCACCGGCGCGATGAACTGGGAGCGGCTCGAAGGCAAGAAGGCCTGCCGCATCTCGATCCGGATCCCCGACGGCGGATACCGCACGGATGAGTCTGAATGGCCGGCACTACACGAAAAGATGTTTGAGTCGATGGAGCGATTCTATGCGGCTCTCTCGCCGTGGATCGAGGAATTCAAACGGGGCGCGTTATGACGACAACTCGCAAGTTCTACAAATATGACCCGAAGACGGCGGGTTTGGACCTTGAGGCGATACGTGATCGGATCGGGTTCAAGGAGTCGCCGAGCGATGATTGGAAACAGGTATTCGAGTCTGCGTCGCTTTCGGAGCTCAATGAACGAATGGGTTTTCCCGGCGATGCGGGCTCGTATGAGGCAAGTTGGAACGTATGGCTGCTATACGACGCTAAGCCGGGCGACATCGTGTTTGTCGGCAAGGGGTGGCTGAGGTGCCTCGGGATTTGCATAATCGAAGGCCAGCTCGAATACGACGCCGCTGGTCCGGTCAATTTTTTCCGCCGGGTGAAGTGGATCACCGACCAGACATACCAATACACCTCGAACAGCTACCTCGACTACAAGTGCCTTTTCCGGCCGGATTTTTTTGCGCCGACAAAGGTCGGCAATTTTCTCATCAGCGAGTACGCGCGCAACTATCCGGAACTTAAGGAAGTCTTCGACGAATACGAACTGGACTATTCGTACGAGCCCGAGGA
>JAKOSS010000923.1 GCA_029777145.1 Acidobacteriota bacterium
CCGACTTCCTCGAGCGTATGCTCCGAACCCGTGTTTCCGAGCCCGAAACGCATCTTGATGACCTTCTCCTCGCGCGGCGTCAAGGTTGCGAGAACCTCGTCGGTGATCTCGCGGAGGTTGCCGAACGTCACCGATTCCGCCGGATTCATGATCGAACGGTCCTCAATGAAATCGCCGAGGTGCGAATCTTCCTCTTCGCCGATCGGCGTCTCGAGCGAGATCGGTTCCTGCGCGATCTTCAGGACCTTGCGGACCTTCGAGACCGGAATGTCCATCTTCTTCGCGATCTCTTCGCTCGTCGGTTCGCGTCCGAGTTCCTGCACGAGCTGTCGCGATGTGCGGATCAGCTTGTTGATCGTCTCGATCATGTGCACCGGAATTCGGATCGTCCGCGCCTGGTCCGCGATCGCACGCGTGATCGCCTGACGGATCCACCACGTCGCGTACGTCGAGAACTTGTAGCCGCGCCGCCATTCGAACTTGTCGACCGCCTTCATCAACCCGATGTTGCCTTCCTGGATCAGATCGAGGAACTGCAGGCCGCGGTTCGTGTATTTCTTGGCGATCGAAACGACGAGACGCAAGTTCGCTTCGACGAGTTCGCGTTTCGCCTGGTTCGTCTGCTGTTCGCCGATCAGGATCGACTGAAGCGAACGCTTGATCTCGATGATCGGAAGATGAAACTGCTCCTCGATTTCGTGCAGCGAAACCTTCGAATCGTGAATCTTCGTCTGAAGGTCCTTTTTCGTTTCGCCCGGATGCTTCGATTCGATCTTTTCTTCCGCTTTGCGAATGTCACGTTCGAGCTTCCGGATGTCTTCGGCGACCTTTCTGATCGCGCTGATCAACACCTGCTTCGCGTATTCAGTCAGGTTGAGATTCTTGATCTCCTGCGCGATCTCAAGCCGTGCGCGCGCGGTCTGGCGCTTCAGTCCGAGCACCTTCTTCGTAGTTTTGCCCTTTGCCCGAACCTGTTCGGCGCGCAGATCGCCGAGCGATTTCAAAGCGCGCTGATAATTGGCGGCGATGTTTGAGATGCCCTCGAGCGTCCAACGCAGGTACTCGTCAACCTTGTCTTCTTCGCCAGTCAATTCTGCCTGTTCGGAGAAATTGACGATCTCGCGAATGCTCGACTTGCCGGCGGCGAGTTCTTCACCGACCTTGATCAACCGCTCAACGGCGATCGGCGACCGGGCGATCGCTTTCTGGGTCTTGATCTGTCCGCGCTCGATCCGTTGCGCGATCGCAACTTCACCTTCACGCGTAAGAAGAGGGACGATACCCATCTCACGAAGATACAGACGCACCGGATCGTTGGATTTGTCGAGCGTTCCCGCCGAAAGGTCGAGATCGAGCTCGTCCTCGTCCATTTCGTTCTCGTCGTCGATCGCCAGGCTGGCGGCCTGCTCGAGCAGGGCCGAATCCGAGTCGGTAACGGAAATGTTCGCGCCCTCGAGACGTTCCAGGACATCCTCGATGTCCTCAGGCGACATCATTTTGTCCGGCATCTCGCGGTTCAGATCGTCAAAACTCAGGAATTTCTTGCCGCGGCCCATGGCCATCAGCCGATCGACAAGGTCTTCCTTTTCATCGTAATCAGTCATATCAATTGATATAAATCACTTTCGATTAAGACTTTCGCCCAATCGTTGTCAAGAAATCTTTAAAACGCGCCGCCGGGACTTTTTGTTTCAGCCCTCGCTGATGCGCGCCATGAAGTCGCGTTTGATTCGCGCGTACCTAATTTGCTCGCCGACAAGTTCCGCGACGGAATCGAGATCACCGGATTGCTCGGCGACAACCAGCGCCCGGCTAATCTCGAGGATCTTGTTCGAGATCGCCATTGAGCGCAGCGTAAAGACACAACTCTGCGCCTCGTTCAAAACTTCGTCGATCGCATCACCCGGCTCGCGCGGCGGTTCGTTCAGCATCAGCATCGGGATCACGTCATTGACAAGATCGTCGGATTCAACCCGCGCAAGCAAACTTTCAAGTGTAACGGCCTCTTCCGTGTTTTGCAATTCGATCAGCGCCCGGAAGATCTCAGCCGTTGCGAGCGAGTCGTAATCGGTCTCCTCGAGGTTCGACAGCACGATCGTCCGCAGTTCGTCGTCAAAGATCAGCAATTCGAGAAGACGCTCTTCGGCAACGGTCATTTTCGCTGCCGAAACGCGTGCGACCTTTTTTCGCACCGCGTCCGGGGCAAAATGGCCGCCGAGCTTCACCGTTTTCCAAAGATCGTTCTTAAGAATGTCGTCAACGCGGAAAAACGTCATCGCCTGATCAAAAGACTCACGCTTTTGAATCGGGTTGCGAATAACGGAAATCACGGGCAGGACGTCCTCGATCGCCTCGGCTTTTTGCTTCGGGATCGAAAGATTCCTGTCCTCGACGGAATTTTCTAAAACGAATTGGAGATAGGTGGTTGCGCGTGTCTCGTGTTGTTGTTTATAAGCCTTGAATCCGTGAGCTCGAATGAAATCGTCGGGGTCGGAGCCGTCTGGCAGAATCAGGACCTTGATCTCGAAGTCTTCAGCTAAAAGGATCTCAATGGCGCGCCGTGCCGCTTTTACACCTGCCTTGTCACCATCATAGTTGACTACAACCTTGCGCGCAAACTTACCCAGAAGCCGCGCTTGATGTTCCGTGAAAGCCGTTCCGAGGCTCGCCGCGGCGTTCGTCACGCCGGCCTGATAGAGTGCCAGAAAATCGAGGTAACCCTCGACGAGGATCGCGTACTTTTTGCGCCTGATCTCGTCTTTTGTTTGATAAAGCCCGTACAGATGATCGCCTTTGACATAGGCCGGAGTTTCCGGTGAATTCAGATACTTCGGCTCACCGGCGCCGAGCGTGCGCGCGCCGAACGCGACCGGATCACCCGCAGCATTGAAAACGGGGAAAATTAACCTTCCGCGGAAGCGGTCATAGATCCGATCCTTCTCTTCGCTCTTGCTGACGAGTCCAGACTGCTCGATCAGTTTGTCATCCGCCCCTTTTTCGCGAAGGACTCCGAGCAGCGCGTCCCAACGGTCGGGAGCGAAACCGATCGCGAATTTCTCGATCGTCTCGCTGCCAAGTCCGCGCTTTTCTAAATATTCGCGGGCTTCGCGGGCGTGGCCGTGGTCGGATCCGAGTTCCGCGCGCCAGAAATCGAGCGCCCAGCGATTGAGTTCGATGACCTGTTCCGATAATTCCTTTCGTTTCTGGCGGCGCTTCTTATTCTCCTGAAACTCGCGGTCATCGACCGGTTCCGGAAGCGGAACACCCGAGATCTCGGCGACACGCTCGATCGCTTCCGGGAACGAAAGTCCCTCGATCTCCATCAGGAACGTGTAGGCGTTTCCGCCTTTTCCGCAACCAAAACACTTGTAGAAGCCCTTGTTCGGATTGACCGAAAATGATGGCGTCTTTTCTTCGTGAAACGGGCAGCAGGCCATCCAGTTCTGGCCCTTTTTCTTGAGCGGCGCGTACGGTTCGATGATCCGCACCATATCGGCACGGTTCTTCAGTTCTTCGATGAACGACTCGTCGTAGCGCATTTATTGACTTCTATATTGATTAACGAAATTTTGCCCCGAATTGGCTCATTTTTGTCGTTCGGGCGGCACGAGCCAGTATTCAAAGTCGGATTCCTTCGATTTAACGTGGAAGAACCGTAGCCTCTTTGGGGCAATCGAACGGAGCAGACTCAGAACTTCAGATCTCTTGTTTCGAAATTTTGTCTGCGTTGGTTCGCGAAGTACGATGTTTCCGCGATATGCCGGATTCGCCGTGAGCAGTTCCATGAACTGTCTGTCCGGAGACCGTGAACCGCACGACGAGTAGTCAATCACATCCGGATTCGGATACAAACGCCGCGAACGGCC
>JAKOSS010000924.1 GCA_029777145.1 Acidobacteriota bacterium
GAACTCCAAACTTGCCGCCTGAAGGCGGAACTCGAAACTAATATTACTCTTCTTCGACCGTGCACAAAAGCGGGTATTGCCGCGCCCGCGCCAGGTTCATCGCCTTGTCGGATTTCATCGTCGCGACCTCATACGGATAAATTCCGGCTATCCCGTATCCCTCATTGTGGACCTTCATCATGATCGCGAACGCCTCGGATTCCGGCCTGAGAAAGACGTGCATCAGGACGAAGACGACGAATTCCATCGTCGTGAAATCGTCGTTGTGCAGGATCACCTTGAACAACTTCGGTTTGTCGACGCGCGTTTTCTTCTTGGTCAGGACTTCGCCTTCAAGATCGCTGTCCGGAATCTCCGCCATACAGAAAATTTAGCACACCGTCCGTTGAATCAGCTATGACTTTTGCGCCCCTTCCCGCTTCGGGTTTTCGACGCGGATTGTGTAGAATTTTTCCATGAGAATTTGGGCGAGCATTTTTGTTTTTGCCGCGGTCGCAATCGGCATATCGTGCCGTCCGGCAGCGAAACCGGTCACGATCGGCAATAAACCGGTCTCGATCAACGAGCGGCCGACCGCGGACGCGCCGGTGCTGCCGCCGTCAAAACCGCTTGAGGACATGACGTGGACGCTGTTTGACGGTAAAACCGGGCAAATGGGCGCGGAGCAGAAACTCAAGAGCCTTCACGGGAAGGTCGTGGTCCTTGATTTCTGGGCGACATACTGCGGTCCGTGCCTGCAGCTGATCCCGCATTTGAAAAAGATCGAGGAGAAATATCCGGATTCGGTCCAGGTCGTCGGACTTCATGTCGGCGGCGCGGACGACTTTCCGGCGATCCCGGCGTTCGTCGACAAACTGAAGATCGACTACCCGCTCGGAACGCCCGAAAGCGAGTTGTCGCGCTTCGTTTTCGCCGACCGCGACGACATTCCGCAAACGGCCATCTTCGGCAAGGACGGAAAGTTCGTGCGGAAGATAATCGGTTTCGATCCCGAGATCGAGAAGGAACTCGACAAGGTGATCGAGCGGGCAGTCAATCAATAGTCGATTATGAAGAAATATTTACCGCTGATCCTTTTGATCGTCGCCATGGCGGCGGCCTGCGGTCAGAAGAGCACGAGCAACGCAAACACCGCAAACTCCGACGCGCCGTTCACGCAGAAGACGCCGACGACCGAAAAAATGGCCGCCGACCAAGCTGCCGAGAACGCCCGCAATTACGCGAAGCTTTGGGAAGACATCATCAATAAGGGGCAAACGCAGCTGCTTGATACAAAGTTTGCCGAGAACGTCGTTCTGAAAACGCCTTCGGCCGAGATCAAGGGCCGCGAAGAGGTCAAGAAATACTGGCTGACGATTCTGAAAGCGTTTTCGAAGCCGGAATTCCGCGTCGACGAGGTCTTCGGAAAGGACGACCGCGTCGTGAAACGTTGGACGTTCACCGGCGAGAACACCGGCGACTTCGGAGCGATCAAGGCGACGAACCGCAAGATCACGTTCACCGGCATCACGATCGCGAAGATCGCTGACGGAACGGTCGTTGAAGAGATCGACTATGCGGACGATCTCGGCTTGATGCAGCAACTCGGAGCGATCCCCGGCGAAGAAAAATAACGGCGCCCAAACATGCGAGATACCCCGGTCGGAAACGGCTCGTTGCTCGTCACCTTTGACGACAAGTACCAGATCCGCGACATCTATTTTCCGCACGTCGGACAGGAAAACCACACCGAAGGCTACCCGTTCCGGTTCGGCGTGTGGGTCGACGGCAAGTTTTCGTGGATCCACGACGACGGCTGGAAACGCAAACTCAAATATCTCAAGGAAACGCTGGTCACCGACGTCCGGCTGATAAATGAAGAACTCGGCGTCGAGCTCGTTTGCAACGACACCGTCGCGAGCCACGAGAACATTTTCCTGCGGCGTGTCCGGGTCAGCAACCTGCTCGACAAACGCCGCGAGGTCCGCATCTTCCTTCACCACGATTTCCGCATTTCGGAGAACAAGATCGGCGACACGGCGTTCTACGATCCCGAAAGCCACGCGCTGATCCATTACAAAAAGAATCGCTATTTTCTGATCAATTCAAGCCCGCAGTTCGATCGTTTCACGACCGGACGCAAGGCGTTCCGCGAGCATGAGGGAACATGGCGCGACGCCGAGGACGGCGAGTTGAGCGGCGGCGCGATCACCGAAGGTTCGGTCGATTCGACGGTCCAGTTCAATTTCGATCTTCAGGCGCAGGCGTCGGCGGAATTCTACTACTGGATCGCCGCCGGCGAATCGCACGACGAGGTCTGGCGAATGAACGAGTATGTTCACGCCCAAACCCCGCGCGGACTTTTGAACTACACCGAAAACTTCTGGCGCGCCTGGGTCAACAAGAACGACATCGAATTCGACGACCTCAGTCCTGAAATTGTCGAGCTTTACAAACGCTCGCTGCTGATCGTCAAAACCCAGATCGACAATTGCGGATCGATCCTCGCCGCCAACGATTCCGACGTCGCCGAACGCGCGACCGATCATTACAGCTATCTCTGGACGCGCGACGGAGCATTCGTCGCGAACGCTCTCGACACCGCGGGCTACCCGGCGCTGACCCGCAACTTCCTCAAATTCTGCGCGCACATCGTCCACGAAGACGGATATTTTCTCCAGAAGTACAATGCGGACGGCACCGTCGCGTCGGGCTGGCACGCGAGTTGGGACGCGTGGGCGCGGCGCCGGCTGATCCCGATCCAGGAAGACGAGACGGCGCTCGTGCTTTGGGAAATGTGGCAGCATTACGATCAATTCCGCGAGATCGAATTCGCGCACCAGCTCTATCACAAGCTGATCGTCCGCTGCGCCGATTTTCTGTACCAATTCCGGAATCCGGAAACCGGATTGCCGCTGCCGAGCTGGAATCTTTGGGAAGACCGGCGCGGGATCCACACCTTCACCTGCTCGACGGTCGTCGGCGGGCTCAGGGCGGCGGCGAATTTTGCGGAACTGTTCGGCGAAAACGATCGCGCGAACATTTATGACCGGGCTGCCGACGAGGTCGTCGCGGGCATGAAAGAACACCTGTGGAGCAACGAACTCGGTCGGTTCCTGAGATCGCTCGAGACGAACGACGACGTCAACTTCAAGGCCGACACGATCGTCGGCGCCGAATTGTTCGCCGTCTTCTATTTCGGCGCGTTCGATGTCGATGACCCGATGGTCACCGCGACGATGCGCGCGATCGAAGACCGTCTCTGGGTCCCGACCGACATCGGCGGCGTCGCCCGATTCGAATACGACGGCTACATGCGCGTCACGAACGACACGACCGGAAATCCGTGGTTCATCTGCACGCTTTGGCTCGCCGCCTACCGCGTCGCCGTCGCGAAGAAAGCTGAAGATCTGAAAGGCGCGCTCGAGCTTCTCGAATGGACCGCCAAGCGCGCGCTTCCCTCCGGCGTCCTCGCGGAACAACTCAATCCGCTCAACGGCGAACCCGCTTCCGTGTCACCGCTCACCTGGTCGCACTCGACCTTCGTCGAGACCGTCGCGAGCTACCTCAAAAAACGTCGCGAACTGTTAGTTGCTAATTGAGAGTTGAAAGTTGAAAAAGGAGAACCTCATGAAGAAAAACATCACACTCGAAAAGTCCTACAACTTTGCCATACGAATAATCCGCCTCTGCAAATACCTGAATGAAAGGAAGAACGAATACATTATCTCGAAACAGGTGCTTTACACCGGAACGAACATCGCCGCTTTTGTTGAGGAAGCGCAGCAGGCGGACGATCGTGACGACTTCGCGAAATCGCTTTCGTCGGCAAACAAGAACGCGTTCAAGACGAACTTCTGGCTGCGTTTGCTAAAAGACGGCGAATATCTCGGTGACGAAATGTTCGAATCGATCATGGCAGATTGCGAAGAACTGCAGAAGATCCTCGTAAGCTCACTGAAAACGACTAGGTCAACAGTCAACTAAGATCTCAATTTTCAACTCTCAATTATCAACTGACAGTTCTCGATTTTGGAAAATCTGCCGCGAAGGCTTAACATCTCTTTTTGATTATGGGCAGAGCAAAAACACTGGCGACGCTCGGACCCGCGTCGAGTTCGCCCGAGATCATCGAGAAAATGATCGAAGCCGGGCTCAATGCGGTCCGGATCAATATGTCGCACGGCAAGACCGACGAACATGCGGAACGCATACGGATCGCGCGCGAAGTTGCGCGCAAACTCGATCGGCCGTTATCGATCCTCGTTGATCTTTCAGGGCCGAAGATCCGGACGGGAGTACTTCATGAGGCGCGGCCCGTCGTTCTTGAACGCGGCGCGCAATTCGTTTTGACGTCGCGCGAGATCGAAGGCTCGGCGAAAGAAGTTTCGACGAATTATAAGGAGATCCCGAAACTCGTCCGGCCAGGCGACAAGATCCTGCTCGATGACGGCGCGATCGAACTCAAGGTTAACGCCGTTACCGAAACCGACGTCGTGACGGAGGTCGTGGACGGCGGAGTGCTTTCCGAACGCAAGGGCATAAATCTTCCAAACACGAAACTTCCGATCCCGAGCCTGACTGAAAAAGATCGCCGCGATCTCGAATGGGCGATGACGCAGGACGTCGATTACATCGCGCTGTCGTTCGTCCGCGAGGGCAAGGACTGCCGCGAGGTCCGCGAGATGATCAAGCAGATGAACATGCGGAAGTGGGGCCGCCCGATGCTCGTCGCGAAGATCGAAAAGGCCGAGGCGATCGAGAATCTCGACGATATCATTGAGGAGACCGACGGGCTGATGGTTGCGCGCGGCGATCTCGGCGTCGAAACGAGCGCCGAACTCGTTCCCGTTTATCAGAAGCGGATCATCGAAAAGGCGGTCAAGGCCGACAAGTTTGTCATCACCGCGACGCAGATGCTGCAGTCGATGGTCGACAACCCGCGTCCGACGCGCGCCGAGGCGTCTGACGTCGCCAACGCCGTTTGGGACGGAACCGACGCCGTGATGCTTTCGGCCGAAACCGCTTCGGGCAAGTATCCGGTCGAATCGGTCGAGACGATGGAACGCATCATTTCGACTTCCGAATCGGTGAAAAACACGCGTCTCATCCGGCCGATCAGGTTCTCGGACAAGCCGACCGGACGAACGTCGCAGGCGATCTGCAAAGCCGCCGCGATCTGCGCGCAGGAGATCGGGACCGAAAAAGTGGCGGTCTTCACCGAATCCGGGTTGATGGCGCGTCGGTTGTCGTCCGTCCGCTCGAGCCTTTCAACATTCGCTCTCACGAACACGCGCGAGGTTTACAATCAGCTCGCGTTGATCTGGGGTGTCGAACCGCTGCTCCACGATATGGCGTCGACGACCGAGGAAATGCTCTCGGACGGCGAAGCGACGCTGCTCAAGGCAAAGGTCGTCGAACCCGGCGAAACGATCGTCATGATGGCCGGCCGGCTTTCAGGCCTCGGACTTTCGAGCTCGGTCGTCGTCTGGACCATCGGCGAGAACGTCCCGAAGCGTTAGAAAATGTACGAGGCGATCATTCCGATCCTCTTCAAGAAGACGCAGGATACGGACGAACTGCTCAAGAAACACCGCGAAACCGACTCCGGAGCGGACGATCCGTTCAGACGAATCCGCTGCCCGCTCTGCGCGTGGTGTCCTGAAAGATCCAGCCGCTGGTATTGCTCGTCGAACCTGCAACCCGAGAATTTCATGAACGGCTGCGGAACGTCGTGGAATACGTTCGAATCCCGCGGCCGCTGTCCCGGCTGCGGCCATCAGTGGAAATGGACGACGTGTCACCGTTGCCACCGGTGGTCGCTTCACGAAGATTGGTACGAGTAAGGTTCAGACGAAAAGGAATCCGAGAAAACTGGCGCCGATGATGATCAGCATCGAGACCCCGAATTTGATCGCGAACGGCTTGCTTCCCTGCAGATAGCAATAGAAGGTCTTCGCCAGAAGGTTCGTCGCGTTAACCAGGATGAAGGTCAGCATGGCGAATCCGAACGTCACTTTTTCACCCGCCATCACCGCCAGGTTGATGAGTATCGCGTCGACTCCGGCGAACGAGGCGATGACCGCCCCGGCAACGAATCCCGCCTTGCCGAAAAGTATCAGACTGAGGTTCGTGAGAAGCTTGACGATCAGGATCAGCGCGGCGAATTTGAGCGCAGGTATGATCGAAAAGATCGGTTTTTCGACGATGCCGCCCTCGTCGGAATTCTGGCCTTCGTCATCCTTTCGAAATCGGAAGAAATAGAAACTCAACGCCGTCCCGCTCGCGATCATGATCAGGAGAGTTGGCAGGATCGCGATCAGCCAATGCCGGTTCAGCGGCCCGATCAAGAGGAACATCTGGAAAAAGCTCGCGAGGTTCGCGAGGACCGCCGCGCCGACGAGCGCGTTGCCGTTCGTGTCGTTTGCACTCTTCTGCGCCAAAGACTGAGTGGTCACCGTCGACGAGACGAATCCGCCGATGAAGCTCGAAACCGCAAACCCGCGCTTCTTTCCGAAAACGCGTCCGAGGATGTATCCGAGGAGATCGATGCCGGTGATCAGCACGACGATGAACCAGAGTCGCTGCGGATTGATCAATTCGAGCGAATCGAACGTCGCAACGTCGATCTTCATTTCCGCGAGTGCGTTCCGAACGGCCGGAAAATCGGCCAAAGTGTACGTCGTGTTCGAGAGGAACGGCAGGATCACGAGACCGAGGATCGCGAAGCTTATGAACGATTCGATCTCACCGCGGCTCACGGCGGCGATGAGTTTTTCGGACCGGCCTTTTTGCGAAAGGATGACGATGATCACGACCGCGACCGCGACGATCACGTTCAACGGCAGAATTCCGGTTCCGAGACACGCACCGATGAGGTACGTCAGAATGATCGCGATCTCGGTCGTGAACCCGAAGTCGTCGGTCTTTCGCGAAACAAAGACGTAGTGGATCGAGAGAAGAATCACGAACGCGCCGGTGGCGAACGCAAAGACCAACGGAAATCCGGCGACGTAGAAGATCGACCCGATGCAACCGAGCAGCCCGATCAGCGAGAACGTCCGGATGCCGGAATCGGAAAGATGGCCGGAACTTTGACGTTCCAGTCCGATCGCCGCGCCGAGCAGCAAAGCAAGGACCAGGTTTGGAACATAGGATTCGAACATTTCGATTTCCGGGCTTCTATTGTAACCCGAACGACGGGCCTCTGGTCCCGGATACGCGATCTGTCACGCTCACGGAGTCCCTTGTCGCGCCGCACGCGCCGTCGGTTTCTCGCTCACGCTAAAGACGTGCGCGAGCCTTAGTTCGCGGAGCATCGCCCGCTTCTTTGTCTGATGCGCCTGCATCCGGCGAAGAATCTGATCGAGTACGCGGACCGCGCTGACGACGTGCGGGCCTTTGTTGAGCATCACGCATTCGGCACGATCGCCCATCGCCGCGTCGGTGATCTCCGCCCGTGACGGCATGCCGTCCTTAGCGAGGCTTTCAAGAACCTGCGTCGCCCAAATGACCGGAACGTGCGCCGCCTCGCAGATCCAGAGGATCTCTTCCTGAACTTCCGCAAGCCGCTCGAATCCGCATTCGACGGCGAGATCGCCGCGCGCGATCATCACTCCGCAGCAAGGCAAACGCATCGCTGTCAGCAGCATTTCCGGCAGATTTTCAAATCCGCGCCGCGTTTCGATCTTGAGCACGATCTTCGGAGCAGACTCGCCGAGCCGGCTCAGGTGCTTCTGCAGCAGCGCCACATCGCGCGCC
Source organism: Acidobacteriota bacterium (assembly GCA_029777145.1). The sequence goes on from JAKOSS010000924.1 coordinate 7,741, forward strand.
GAATTCGCGAACGACAGTTCGACAACGTCGGCGTTCTTCGCGACGAATTCGAGATCGCGGACGTCCTGCGGGGTCATCGCCGACAATTTCAAACGGCTTTCCGGCAGATTGATCCCCTTGTCGCCGCGCAGCTTTTCGCCGTTCACGCGGGCACGGGTGATCCGCACCATGACCCGTTCGTCGTCGATGCGTTCGACGATCCCTCCGATCTTGCCGTCGTCGAACCAGATCGGCTCGCCCGAACGGACGTCGTCGAAAACTTCGGGGATCGTGCATCCGATCGTCGCCGGAGTGAGCACGCGGCCGGCGCTGTCGAATGTCGCCGCGCGGCCCGGAACGAGGTCCCGGGTGACCACAAGTTCGTCGCCGGCATGAAGCGTCAGCACGCCTTCCGCCGGCGGAAATTCGCCGACCTCGGCCGAGACTCCGATCTCGGACTCCTTCTTGAGCCGGCGACATTTCAGGATCGTGCCAGGCGCGATGTAGGTCGTCCGTGTCGCCTCGGCCCAACAGCCGTCGGCGCAAGAATCGGCGACCGTCAAAGTCCGCTTCGATCCGCGGACGTCGGTCAGTGTTATCCGATCGCCGTTCCGCAGTTCGGCGAACCAATCGGCCGGCACCGGGATCGTGGCGTCCGCGAACGACGGAGCGGCTTCCGGCCGCGCGTCGCTCGTCAGCCAAACGCGCGCCGGCGCGACGACGCGTCCGAATGCGTCACGGGCGGGCCTGATTTTGATGACCGCGGCTCCCGGTTCGACCGGGCCGGTTCGTAGTTTGGGTCCCGCGAGGTCCATCACGACGGTGCATTTGCGCCCGATCGCCTCTTCGGCGCGGCGCAAATGCGTGATCATGCGCGACCAGGTTTCGGGATCGTCATGGGCGCAGTTTACGCGCATGCAGTCCATGCCGTTTTCAAGCAGTCGGTGGACGAGAAGATAGTCGCTCGCGGCCTCGCTGGGCACGGTCACCATGATCCGCACCGAGCGCCCGGGTGCGACGTCGCCGAGCAGCGCCTTCGTGTTCTCGTCGAGAAGTTTGCGGCC
>JAKOSS010000925.1 GCA_029777145.1 Acidobacteriota bacterium
CCGATCTACGACGTGAAACTCAAGAACTGCAGTTTCGAATCTCTCGACAAACCGTCGGTCATAAAGAATATCAGGGGCTTGGAACTCGTCGACGTCAAAGTCGGCGGAAAGATCGTCGAAAAGCTCGACTAGGAGGCAAATTGATGTCAATCGATAACGGATTCAGCCGGCGCGACTTTGTGAAGTCCGCAGTTGCCGCGGGAACCGGAATTCTGGTCGCGGGATCCGGCGCGGCACATGCGGCTGACGATACCCGCAAGCGTTACGCACTGGTCGGAACCGGGCACCGCGGCACCGGAATGTGGGGCGTCGATATCGCCAAACGGTACGCGGACAAGATCGAGTTCGTCGGACTTTGCGACAAGAATCCGAAGCGTGCTCTGGCCGGAAAGGCGTTGATCGGGGTCGAGTGTCCGACGTTCACGGACTTCGACGAAATGCTCGCGAAGACGAAACCCGACATCTTGATGGTGACGACGATGGATTCGACGCATCATCAGTTCATCACGAAGGCGCTGGCAAAGGGCATCCAGGTGATGACCGAAAAGCCGATGGTGACCGAGGCGGCACAGTGCCAGGCAGTCCTCGACGCCGAACGCACGCACAAGAATCCGCTCATTGTGACCTTCAACTACCGCTACTCGCCGAAGCACGAAAAGATCAAGCAGATCATCTCGTCGGGGGAGATCGGCGAAGTCACGTCGGTCGACTTCTCGTGGTACCTCGACACGTCACACGGCGCCGATTATTTCCGTCGCTGGCACCGTTTGAAGTCCGGCGGTGGAAGCCTTTGGGTGCACAAAGCGACGCATCATTTCGATCTCATAAACTGGTGGCTCGCCGCCGATCCGGTCGAGGTTTCGGCCTACGGCGCGCTCAATGTTTACGGAAAGAAAGGAACGTTCCGCGGCAAGAACTGCCGCAACTGCGAGTTCACATCGAGCTGCAGTTTTTATTGGAATCTCAAAAAAGACGCGCGGCTCACGAAGCTGTATGCCGAATGCGAGGACGTCGACAACTACTATCGGGACGGCTGCGTCTTTCGGCAGGATTGCGATATCTACGACACGATGTCGGCGATCGTGAAATACAATTCCGGCGTCAGCATGAGCTACTCGCTCAACGCGGCGATGCCGTACGAGGGATATCAGCTCTCGTTCAACGGTACGAAGGGCAGGTTCGACGTCCGTGATTTCGAACGCCAGCCGTGGAAGGTCGAGCGTCAGTCGGTCGCGTACCTGACCAAGAATTTTTCGGGAAAGCGCGTCGAGATCGAGATGCCGACGGTCGAAGGCGGACACGGCGGCGGTGACGATCGTCTGCGCGACATCATTTTCCGCAACATCGATGTTCCTGATTACTGGAAACTGCCGTCCGCGCGTGCCGGAGCGATGTCATGCCTGACAGGGATCGCGGCGCGGACGAGCATTGAGCAGAGCCGCCCGATCAAGATCGGCGAACTCGTAAAGTTCTAAGTATTGTAAATGAAGGTACTTGCCGCGATCGTCATGCTGCTTCTCGTCGTTGCCGCGTCGGCACAGCGACGCCAGGTGACCGTCTATCTTGCGGGCGATTCGACGATGGCCAACAAGGCTGACGACCGCCGACCCGAAACGGGTTGGGGCGAGTATCTTCAGAGCCAGTTCGACGACTCGAAGGTCCGCGTCGAAAATCACGCGATGAACGGCCGGAGCACGAAGAGCTTCATCGCCGAGGGACGCTGGAAGTCGATTATTGACAAGCTTCAGCCCGGCGATTGGGTGATCATCGAATTCGGCCACAACGACGAAAAGATCGACCGGCCGACGGTTGGCGCGGCGGCGAACGGCGAGTTCCGCGACAACCTTATCCGCATGATCAGTGACGTCCGGGCCGCGAAGGCGTCGCCGTTGCTGATGACCTCGGTGGCGCGGCGCAAATGGGACGAAAAGGGCAATCTCGTCGACACGCACGGCGAATGGCCCGACGCGATGCGTGCCGTCGCGTCAGAGTTCAAAGTCCCGCTCGTCGATATGCAGAAGCGTTCGTCGTCGGTTCTGACCTCGCTCGGTGCTGAAGGATCGAAATCGCTGTTCCTGATCCTCGCTCCGAAGGAGAATCCGAATTATCCGAACGGCCTCGAAGACAACACGCATTTCCGCGCATTCGGCGCCGAACAGATGGCGCGGCAGGTAGCCGACGGGATCCGTGAACTCAGGATCAAACTCGCGAAATACCTCCTTGACGATCGCGGCGAGGATTTCCATTCGAGGTTGCAGCCGGCCGACTACAACGGCGGGTTTCGGATGGACGGTTACTGGGTTTGGTGCGGTTCGACGATCAAAGGCGACGACGGAAAATACCACATGTTCGCGTCGCGCTGGCCGAATTCGACCGGATTCGGACCGTACTGGCTGACGAATTCCGAGGTCGTCCACGCCGTCTCCGATTCGCCGGGCGGCCCGTACAAGTTTTCAGACGTCGCATTGCCGCCGCGCGGTCCTGAGTTCTGGGACGGGCAAATGACGCACAATCCGGCGATCCGGAGATTCGGCGACACGTATTTGCTTTACTACACCGGAACGACCTATAAGGGCGCGCGGCCGACGAAAGAGAATCCCGTCCGCGACGGCGATCCGACCGAGGTCGAAGCGCACATGAAGGAACGCATCGGCCTCGCGACGTCGAAATCGCCGTACGGTCCGTGGACGCGGCTCGATAAGCCGATCCTCGATGTCGTTCCGAATTCGTGGGAACAATATCTCGTCTCCAACGCCGCGCCGGTGATCATGAAGGACGGCAGCGTCCGGCTTTACTACAAGGGCGTGGAGAAATTGCGGAAACATGCGATCGGGCTTGCCGTCGCCGACTGCCCGACCTGCGAATACAAACGCGTTTCCGACAAGCCGCTGAACATGGGGATCGGCGCGGAAGATCCGTTCATTTGGATGGAGAACGGGAAGTTCAAGGCGCTGATGCTCGATCACGAACGCCGTTATTCGCCTGACAAGGAGATCTTTTACGCCGTTTCCGACGACGGGATCAAATGGCGCGTGCCGCGCAAGGCGATCGCAGTCGCGAGGAATGTCCGTTTCAACGACGGATCGACGCGGCGGATGAATTCGACGGAACGTCCGCATGTCCTGATCGAGAACGGGCGGCCAACGTACGTCTTTTTCGCGACGGGCGAAACGATCAGCGGCAAACGCTTTACATGGAACATGGCTGTTCCGCTTAAATAGCTGAAAATGAGATACCTTGCGACATTTGCATTGCTTCTATTCTGTTTCGCAGGCGACGCCGCGTCGCAGGACATCGTGCCGCTCTATCCCGCGGGCAAGATGCCGAACTCGAAGGGCGTCGAGGTCAAGGAGGATATCCGCGACGAACGCATTTTCACGGTCGGTACGCCGGCAATCCGCGTGTTTTTGCCTTCGGTCGAGGAGAATAAAGGCGTCGGAGTTCTCATCTGTCCTGGCGGCGGCTACGCGCGGCTCGCCTACATGGCATCGGGCACGACGCTCGCGAAGTGGTACAACAGCTTCGGCGTCGCGGCGTTCGTCCTCGATTACAGGTTGCCGACGTCTCCGGATCTGAAAGAGCCGTCGATCGCGCCGCTTCAGGACGCACAGCGGGCAATGCGCCTGATCCGCGACAACGCGGGGGCGTGGCGAATCAATCCGGATAAGATCGGCGTTATGGGATCTTCCGCCGGCGGGCATCTGGCCGCGACACTCGGAACGTTCACCGAAGACTACGCGAAGATCGGCGACGAACTCGACGCGCAGGCATTCGCACCGAATTTCATGGTCCTCGTGTCGCCGGTGATCACGATGGGCGAATACGCTCATACCGGCAGCCGCAAAAATCTGCTTGGAGAGAACCCGTCGGCCGAACTGGTCTTGAAATTCTCGGCCGAAAAGCGTGTGACGGCGCAAACACCGCCGGCGTTCATCGTTCACGCGGCGAACGATACAAGCGTCAACGTCAGAAATTCATTGATGTTCCACGCGGCGCTGGTCGAGGCAAAGGTGCCGGCGAGCATCCATATCTTTCCGTTCGGCGGTCATATGATCGCCGTCCGAAACAATCCCGGATCGACGTCGAAATGGACCGAATTATGCGAAATGTGGCTGACCGAAATGGGAATCTTGCCGGACAAACCGATTCGGAAGTGAACAGATGAGGAGACGCTTCACAATTCCATTCCTGCTGATGATCGCGGCGCTCGTAGCCGGCGCGCAGGACCGACGTCCGTCGCCGGGGATCGACACTTTCAGCGGGACGTTTGCGGGCACGTCGAGCGCGCCGTCAGAGCCCATGACGCTTTGGTACCGACGGCCCGCGGCTGACTGGTATGCGGCGCTGCCGATCGGCAACGGACGTCTCGGAGCGATGATCTTCGGCGGCGTCGAGGGAGAACGGCTCCAACTGAACGAGGACACGCTGTGGTCGGGCGGACCGTACGATCCGAACAATCCGGAGGCGCTCGCGACGCTGCCCGAGGTCCGCCGGCTGATCTTCGACAAGAAATATACCGAGGCGGCGCGCCTGATCAACGCGAAGATGATGGCGAAACCGCTCAAGCAGATGGCGTATCAGACGCTCGGCGATCTGCGGCTTGCGTTTCCGAAGGCCGAAGCCGTGTCGGATTATCGTCGGGAACTCGACCTGCCGAATGCGATCGCAAAGGTCACATATCGCGTCGGCAACACGACCTTCACCCGAGAAGTGTTCGCGAGCGCGCCGGAAAACGCGATCGTCGTCCGGATCAGCGCCGACCGGAGGAATTCGGTCTCACTCAAGGCAGCGTTCCAGTCGCCGCACGATTCGACGGTCGCGATCGAGAACGGCGATACGCTGGTACTGAGCGGCAAGAACGGCTCGTTTCGCGGAATCGAAGGCAAGCTGCGCTTTCAGTCGCGCGCGAAGTTTGCGGCCGAAGGCGGACGCTTGACCAACGACTGCGGCGATTCGCCGGCGCTCGCGCTACCGTACTCTCTTTCAAACGAGGGACGCGATTCGCCGTACAAGGAAAAGACTCCAACTGCACCGAAATCCTGCG
>JAKOSS010000111.1 GCA_029777145.1 Acidobacteriota bacterium
GCTCGCGCCGACCTCGGCGATCATCGGGTTGGGATTGGGCGACAGCGTCGGGCTGATCACCGACGGCCGGTTTTCGGGCGGAACGTACGGAATGGTCGTCGGGCACGTCGCTCCCGAGGCCGCGGTCGGAGGGAACATCGCTCTCGTCCGCGACGGTGACAAGATCACGATCGACGCCGACCGGCGTCTTCTCGAAGTTCATCTGTCGGACGAGGAACTCGCCGATCGACGCATGAACTGGACGCCGCCTGAACCACGCTACACCCGCGGGATCCTCGCGAAATACGCGAAACTCGTGTCGTCGGCAAAATTCGGCGCCGTAACGGATAGATAGCTTTTCCACAAAGAAACACGAAGGCAACGAAGGATCCTTTCGGAAAGTGCCTTCGTGGAACTTCGTGTTTCTTCGTGGATGCATTTTTGATCCAGCGATCACCACAAGGGCAAACATTCCGGTCGATCCGCCCATAGCAATCGCAGATCGCACATCCAAAATCGCAAATTGAAGGGAGCGGCGAAACGAAGAGTGGGTGAGCCGGGGATCGGGAGAAGGGGAGATTGGATTCAATCGCAAATCGCCGATATTAAAAATTGACTAGTATCAACTACCCAGACGGGGATAGAATGCGGTTGTATGACGAACGCGTCAAACCCTCGCTTCGGTGAGCTTGAAGGTCTGGCGATCACGGAGTTTCTTTCGTGGGAGCGCAGTTTAAGCGCAAAATCGACACTCGCATCCGGTAAGCCCGAATGGCTTGCTCAGATATTCGGTTTCATCGGAGATTGGGGTGCCGATGCATTGCTCGAACTACCGGACGTCAGAGGATACCGGCAGCGAGCGGCGGATTATTTGGCAGACGAAGATTTTCGGAAACGACTCTGTGACGAATGTCGCAATCGCGGCTTGCTGAAAGTCGCCGACCAACGCGAGAAACTCGAACTCGTAAGCGCGATCGCGTTTGTTTACAATCCTGAACCGATATCCGAGGCGTCCGACACTGATTTCGATCCGATCGCCGATCCGCAGGTAATTTCGTTCATCGCCCGGGAGATAATCACGAGAAAACTCGAGTCATACTGCGCTGATTCAAATGATCCATAGATGAACGCCGGTCTTGAGATTCTAGTGAAAACCTTTACGTTCCTCCTCTCTTGCGGATTGGGTTCGTTGATTCTTCTGTTCTCCGCATGTTCGGATCAGCCTTCGCCAAAGAATCGACAAGCCGGAACGCCACCATCAGCCGTAGTGAGACTGGAAAACGGCGCTTTTATCAACCGCGACGGATGGTTCGTACCGGATACAGCAAAAAAAAATACCTGGAAAGCAACCTCAGACTTGAAAAACACGAACACCGAACAGGGCAAGCCGGTTCAGGTATCAATAACTACGTTCAACCCGAATAGCCAGGTCTTTTACGATGAGCCCTTCTTTGCCAAAGGAGTCACGCAGCTTTATGGCGAGCTGGAGCTCAAGCGATTCGAGGAATATCGCGCCAATGACAAAGTCTACTCGTTTCTGATTACTGCGAAGAACCGCAAACTTGAGGTCAGTGACCACAATGAAATGATGGTTTACCGGATCGTGGATACGGATGGCGACGGAACGTTTGAAACGTTGTTCGACGAGCATCGAGACGTTCCCGTACCAATGTGGGCGAGCATTGAACCACGACATTGAGTTCGTCAAAGCGGCGCAAGATAAGAAACACGAAGGCCACGAAGGATCCTTTCGGAAAATGCCTTCGTGGAACTTCGTGTTTCTTCGTGGACAAGAGAACTACTTCGCCGATTCGACCAATGCGGTCGCGGCCTGTTCGACGATCGGCGAGATGATGTCCTCACCGGCCGACTTGGCCTTTGCCTTGAACTGCTTCGTCAGCGCGACCGCTCCGGCCCTTTTGAGCTGAATGTCGAGCGTCAGTTCGTCCTTTGCCTTGATGTTCGACGACGCGCTCGCCGCCGTGTAAACCGCGGTCGACGCGACCTGCCCGCCGACGCCGCCCATTCCGCCGAGCGGGACGACGTTTCCGAGCACCGGAGCCATCTTCGAAAGCATCCCGAAACCGCCGCCGCCCTTCTTGTGCGAGACCTGCGCGTAAAGCACGTAATCGCACCGCTTCTCGGCCGCCTCGGACTCGATCGCCGCCGGCAGCTTCGCCTCGAGTTTCACGATCTCGACGTTCGTTCCCTTGAGATACTGACCGAGCGAATTCTCGATCGCACCGGCGAGTTCGGTAGCGTTGATCCCTTCGCCGACCGCACCTGTCTTCACACCCGCGAGTCCGATCCGGACGACGCCCGGCTTCTTGTCGCCGACCGTCGACTCGACGTTGGGCGTCGATGATGTCGAGTTCTTCGACTGGATCGTCGCGTTCAACGACGAATTCGACTGCGACGTCGTCGATTGCGTCGACTGAGACGAGACCGACGAAACGTTCGTCGTCATTCCGGCAGTGTAAAGAGCAGCTGAATCTTTGACCTCGCGGTAGCCGGCCGGAACGTCGAACAACGCGGCGTCGAGCGTCGAGTTCGTCAGTTCGAGGACCTCGTTCGTGATCGTGAACGTTTCCTTCCCGCTCGCGTCGAACATCGTCATTTTCTCGATCACCGGATAGCCGCGCTTGGTTGCGCCGATCTGTTTGAACTCGTGCCGGTCCGTGCAGCCGCCGCGGGCATTCGCCGGCGTGTAGCCCTGATAACGGGCGTAGTCGCAGTCGAGCTGGAACGCCGCGTCGATGTACCAGCCGTCGGTAATCATCTTGGTCTTCGTCTGAGCGCAGGCGTCCGCCGACGATTCGGTCTCCATCGTGATCTGCAGGTGCTTGGCGATGTAGCCGAACATTTTCTTGGTTTCGCCGAGATCCTTGGTCGTGATCGTCGTCGTCACGACTCCGCCCTTGCGCGTCTCGGTCGTCGTGTTTCCGCTGGTCTTGACGGTCGCCGGCGAGGTTTCGTCGGACGCCCACGAGTTGACGAGATAAACCTGCGCCTGCGGGTTCAACTGCAGACCGCGGCGCAGATCGCACTGCGTGATCGAAACCGTCGAAACTCCGCCCATGTTCTGTTCGGTGCGCTGCCGCTTGCCCTTGATGTAGGTCGTGTTCTCGGTCGTCTGGCCGGAAACCGTCTGCCGCGCCTTGATCTTGACGTCGGCCACCGCCGTGAGCGAGAACGCTGAAAGTATGATCGCGATAAGAATAAAACGGGTATTTCTCATGATTGCTCTCCTTCGATAATTGCCGGTCTCAGACCGCCTTCGACTATTCACGCGGAAAACCGTGCGAGCAGGTATCAGCGAAACTTAAAAAAGACCGCAAACCGAGAATCAAAGCATGAACCGGAGCGCATCGCCGCTCGTTAATTTTGGTTGGAGTAATTGCCGATATTCGCTATACTTTCAGCACCGTTTGACGAACTTTAAGGGCATTTGGAATTGGAGAATCCGGGGCAAAACGTAACTGAATTACTGGTCAAGCTGACGGACGGAAACACGCAGGTTCTCGAAGCGCTGCTGCCGATCGTTTAC
>JAKOSS010000926.1 GCA_029777145.1 Acidobacteriota bacterium
ATCAGAAGGTTGCGGACAAGATCGGAAAACCGAGCGCGGTCCGCGCCGTCGCCGCCGCGTGCGCTGCGAATCGGGTCGCATTGGTCATTCCGTGCCACCGCGTGGTGCGATCGAACGGCGACGTCAGCGGCTACAAGTGGGGAGTCGAGCGGAAACGCGTGATCCTGAAAAGGGAAGCCGCGAGAGGGTGATCGATTAGTCCCCAAAGAAACACGAAGTTTCACGAAGTCTATTTCTTGGGTTCTTCGTGAGATTTCGTGTACCTTCGTGGTTGGTTGGAACAACGACATTCGGGACAATAGATTGATGAAGATCGCGCTCGCTCAATACACGCCGGTTTGGATGAACCGGGAAATGACGGTTGAAAAAGCCGCAGGATTGGCCGCTGATGCGGGACGCGCCGGTTGTTCGCTGGCTGTCATCGGCGGCGAGGCGTCGGTCGGAGGATATCCGTACTGGCTCGAACTCACCGACGGCGCGCGGTTCAATTCCGCGATTCAAAAAGAGATCTTCGCCGAATACTCGAAAGGCGGTCGTCGTCGAAAGGGGCGACCTCGATCCGCTCCGAGCGATCGCGCGCGAGGCCTCAATGGCGCTCTACATCGGCATCGTCGAAAAGCCCGCGGAACGGGGCGAATCGCTCTATTGTTCGCTGGTTTTCATCGATCAAAATGGCCGGATCGGTTCGGCGCACCGCAAACTCGTCGCGACATACGAAGAGCGCCTTGTTTGGGGAAACGGCGACGGCAACGGCCTGCGCGTGCATCGTGTCGGCGATTTCACCGTCGGTGGGCTCAATTGCTGGGAAAACTGGAATCCGCTCGCCCGCGCCGCGCTTTACGGCCAGGGCGAGGACTTCCACGTCTGTGTCTTTCCGGGCGGGATGCACAATGTCGAGGTGACGCGGTTCATCGCCGAAGAATCGCGATCGTTCGTGACGAGCGTCTGTTCGGTGATGCGGCCTGACGACATTCCCGAAGATACGGTGAGGCGGGCGGAAATGATTGCGAACGCGCCGGAATTTCTTTCGACCGGCGGAACCTGCCTCGCGGGACCGGACGGAAAGTGGATCGTCGAACCCGTTCCGCACGAGGAACGGATGATCGTCGCCGAGATCGATCACGCCCGCGTCCGCGAAGAACGCCAGAACCTCGATCCGGCGGGTCATTACAACCGACCCGATGTCCTCCAACTCACGGTCGACGGTCGTCGCCAGGCGATGGTTTCGTGGGATGAATAGCTCCAAGCACGACTTGGTGTGACCTTCGTACCGCTTCGTGGAACTTCTCTTTTGTCCACGAAGGAACACAAAGGGTCACGAAAGCGGTTACGCCGCACGGCGACACGAGTGTCGCCGCACATCCGGGTGGCAAGCCGCGGTGCAATTGGGTGCGAGAAGCGGGAATGGGAGCACTTCGTGGATCTGCAAGGGCAATATGTGATACAAAAGTCACCGATCGAGTTTTGGTCAAACTAACTCAACGACTTGGACTCCAATCGTGAGTCGTCTCGCTTCCACCGGAATGGGCCGGATATTACCGCAGCGATTGCATTCAATGTGAGCAAGATGGCGGTCGCGACAAGAGCAACCTCGTCCCAAAAAGCGGACCGCAGCGCTAGCGAATTGTATTCACTGGTCAGCACATCGTTCAGCGACGGATCCTTCAATCCCAACAGCC
>JAKOSS010000927.1 GCA_029777145.1 Acidobacteriota bacterium
ACTGGAAGCAATCAAGATTTTCGCGGCGTCACCGGAAATCTCGCTGACGATCGAGGTTACGAAGTATGGACTTCTTTCTTCCGTGGATCCGATAGCAGACGCACGCGTGACGATCGTCGGCGCCGAGTCGAATCGGGAATCCAGAACGTCCCGCAATGGGTTCTGTACGTTCAACAAACTTCACCTCGGCCGATATCATGTCCGCCTAACGATTCCCTTCCGCGCCAAAGCGATGGTCTGGTTCAACAATGTCGAGACAATCCGTGACCCAGAGACAAATGATAACGTCTTTGAATTCGAAGTTTTGCTCGAAAAGCCGATTCCTGAATATCGATATCTTGTCCTTGGCGAACGCCGGTGAACTTCGGCCGGGCCGGATTTTCGTCCGTACGATAACAGCCGCGACCGTTTGTGAACTGGGTCCTCAATTTCGATGTCGGATTCACCGCCCCTCGGAGGCGGACTCAGGTTCGCCGCTTTTTTTGTGTGAGTCGGGCATGTTTCCCTTTTCCAGCCGATTAGGCGAAAATAATTGATAAAAATCCCTTCCGAGAGTCAACATTATGAAGATCCGTAGATTCATTCCGTTCATCGTTCTCGTCATCGTCTGCTCGTATCTCGTTGTTCCTGCCCAGCCGCAGTCGGAACTCGCGGCCTACATCAAAGAAAACTACACAAAACGCGAGGTTTACATTACGGCTCGCGACGGAGTCCGGCTGTTCACCTCGATCTACGAACCGAAGGATAAATCGCGCAAATACCCGATCCTGCTCAACCGGACGCCGTACACGGTCGGGCCGTACGGTGAGGACAAGTTCAAGCCGAGCCTCGGCCCGGACGCATTGTTTGCCAAGGAAGGCTACATCTTCGTCTATCAGGACGTCCGCGGAAAATGGATGTCCGAAGGCACTTTCGCCGATGTCCGTCCGGATATCGACAACACCGACAAAACCAAGATCGACGAATCGACCGACACTTATGACACGATCGACTGGTTGGTGAAGAACGTCGACAACAACAACGGCAACGTTGGAACCTACGGCATTTCCTATCCCGGTTTCTACACTTCGGCCGGTTCGATCGATTCGCATCCGGCGCTCAAGGCATGCTCGCCGCAGGCGCCGGTCTCGGACTGGTTCCACGGCGACGACATGCACCACAACGGCGCGCTGTTCCTCGCGCAGAACTTCTCGTTCTTCAGCGGTTTCGGCCAGTTCCGGCCCTCGCCGACGAGCGACGGCAGCACGTATATGAAGCGCTGGGAAGGACGCAACTCGCCGGACGGTTACGACATTTTCCTTAAACTCGGCGGGCTCAAGGAGATCGCCGATTATTACCAGACGGCGATCGGCCAGCGGATCGATTTTTGGGATCAGATGATGGCCCATCCGAACTACGATCAGTTCTGGAAGGACCGGAATATCCTGCCAAAGCTGAAGAACGTCGGTTGCGCGACGATGACCGTCGGCGGTTGGTACGACAACGAGGACCTGTATGGTGCGCTGAACACTTACCGGCATATCGAACGCCAGAATCCGAACATCCCGTTCAACGTACTCGTCGTCGGTCCGTGGGATCACGGCGGCTGGTCGCGAAACGACGGGGACTGGCTCGGCACGGCGTATTTCGGCGAAAAGACCGGCGATTACTACCGGACCCGGATGGAAGTCCCGTTCTTCAATCATTTCCTGAAGGGCGACGGCGATATTTCGCAGATCAAGGAAGTGAATGTATTCGATACCGGAGCGCACGAATGGCGCGCATTCGACGGCTACAATCCGCCGAATGCGACACAGTCGACGCTCTACTTTGGTCCCGGCGGTTACCTTTCGTTCACAAAGCCCGCGGACGGCTCCGCAGACTTCGATGAATACGTCTCGGACCCGATGAATCCGGTTCCGTACACGCAGAAGATCACGCAAAACTATCCGCGTGATTTCATGACCGAAGACCAGCGTTTCGCGGCGACGCGGCCCGACGTTCTCGTTTATGAGACCGAGCCGTTGGCCGAGGATCTGACGGTCGCGGGCGACATCGAACCAAACCTGTTCATTTCTTCGTCCGGCACCGATTCGGATTTCGTCGTGAAGCTCATCGACGTCTTCCCGGACGATTATCGTTATCCGAACGGCCTGAAACCGCCGGCGAACTCGGCATGGAGCGTTTTTCAGCCCGGCGGTTACCAGATGCTGCTGCGCGGCGAACCGATGCCGGCGCGTTTCCGGAACTCGTTCGAAAAGCCCGAACCGCTCAAACCAAACACGCCGACCGCGCTCAATTTCGTCATGCCGGGCGTGACGCACACGTTCAAAAAAGGACATCGGATCATGGTCCAGATCCAGAGCACCTGGTTCCCGCTCGTCGCCCGCAGTGCGCAGAAGTTCATGCCGAACTATCAGACGGGAACGGCAGCGGATTACCAGAAGGCGACCGAACGCGTATACCATTCGTCGGCATATCCGTCAGGCGTCAAACTGAGGATCGTTAAATAGAATGAAAAGACTGTTTCTTATCATTGCGGTCGCGGCGATCGGCTCCGCGGCGTGTTATTCGGCAAAGGAAGCCGAGCGTAAACCAACATCGGCGACGCCGGCCCCGACGTCTTCGACGGCTTCGACGCCGTCCGAACAGAAAGTCAGCGCCGCGACGATCGACGACGCGCGGCGTGATTTCGAGGCGAAGAAATACGACCAGGCCGAGTCGTCGCTGAAAGAGATCGTCGCTAAGGAACCGAAGAACGCCGAAGCCCATTTTCTGCTTGGCAAGGTATACGTCGCCAAGAAAGACAATTCGGCAGCGCTCGCTCCGTTTCAAACGGCGGCGAAGATCGACTACAAATCGGTCGAGAAACTGACCGCGCTCGGCGACGCCTATTTCAATCTCGGCCGTTATGACAACGCGATCGTCGAATACAGCAAAGTTCCGGGTTTCGAGCCGAACAACTC
>JAKOSS010000112.1 GCA_029777145.1 Acidobacteriota bacterium
CCCCGCACCGGGGATCACCGCAACTTGACCACGGATAAACCCGAGGCAAGAACATCATGAAACGAAGAAACGAATTGTCAAAGATCACCGCAATCATCCGCCTGCGTCAACAACCGCGGGCCCGGATGATTGCGTCCGTCGGTCACTTGACACCGAAACCGTCTTTATAGATGCGCTCCAGTCTACTGTTCCGGGGCGTCGACGCTCGCGTCCTTCACTTCCGTCTTGAACTTGCTGTAATCCCCGTACTTGATCAGATTGTTGATATTGATCCCGGCGAACAGGATCTTGATCGAGAGATTGATGTCCGCTCGTGACGGCAGCCAGATCTCATTGTTCACCAGTTCGTTCTCGAGCGTGAACGACGCGCCGCGCTTGGCTTTCGCGATGAAACTTCCGGCGCTCTTGGTGAGAACCGCGTCGAGCCGGACGACCTGTTTCGTTTTCGTGTCGACCCAAACCGCGCCGGTGCAGAGCGCGAAGAGTTTTTCCATTCGCGTCTGCGGCTTGAACTCAGGATTCGGCTCGTAGTCGAAGACGATGACTTCCGTCTTCTTGTAGCGCTCGCGACGCGGATTTATCAGGATCGATCCTTTGAGCGCGTCCGCGATCGTGATCCGCTGGCCCTCGCCGTTCGGCGTCCCGCCCGTTCCCGACCCCATCTTTCGCTCGTTTTTGGCGATCTTCTCCTCGATCTCCGCGACCTGCTTTTGCGCGTCCCGGTCCTCTTTCGCCTGATCAGATTCAGACAAAGGCTTGCCGTTCTTTTCGATCAACCGGTTGATCCGAAATCCCTTGTAAAACGTCAGCAGGCGCTTTTCCGAGCTCTTTTCGACGAGTTCGCCGTCCGAACCGGGTTCACGGTCGATCCGCAGTTCCGTGTAGCTGTAGTTCTCGAGAATCGCGTCGATCTTTTCGGCATTGGCCTTGATCTCGGCGAAAAGTCCTCTGAGATCGGGGATCGGTTCGTCAGAGACGCGCGGAAAATCGAACCGGGTCCGATCGATCGGGGCGTTGAACCTGACCGCGTCAAGCTTGATCTCGACGGTCTGATCGCCGACCGTCGTCTTGATCGCGAACGGTGTTTTCACGCCGTCGACGACACGGAAATCGGAATAATCGAATGTTTGGAGCAAAGTCGCGCGGGGTATGACCTCGCGGATCGGAAGCCCGCTTTCCCGATCAAAAAACACTTTAATGGCAACGCCCTTCGCGGTCGTCAGTTGGAGAACGTCGGCGGTCTTTCCGTCGATCGTTTCGGTTCCGCCCGACGAAAGCCTCGTTTTCACGGATTTCGCGTCCAGCCATCGCGAATTTCGATACTGCGCTTCGGCCTGAAAGTCTCGCGCCGCGTCGCCGGTCAACGTCTGCAATCCGTTTAGCGAATCGCGCATCCATCCCGATTTGCCGTTATACCCGACGGCCGTTTCGAACCCTTCGAGCTCAAAGAATCCGCCGTAGAGGCTTCCGCCGCCCGCGACCGCGTCATAGCGGCCCGACGCGCCGTCCGATTTCCGGGTGATCGTGCCGGTCATCTGCCAGGTTCGCAATGATTTCAGCAGTTTTTCTCCGCCGAGCGCCCTGTTCGCGCGGCTGATCACCTTCGACGGCGACTGGGCGTCGGCCGACGCCGCCAGACACAGCGTCATCATTCCCAAGATCAAGTACTTTCCCATGTTCAAAATCATTTCAGCTTTCGATGCGGGTTCGACGCAAATGGTTGAAAGAATTGAGCCTCCGATCTGACTCCGGCCCTTCTCCGGACGACTTCCCCTCCCGACGAACCGCTTTTGTTTTCGAATCGCGTCATCTACAATCGAACGCAGCATGTCAGTAACAAACCAAGAGTTTCGGGCCGCACTCGGCCGCTTTGCAAGCGGTGTGACCGTAGTGACGACGCGCGACCGGGCCGACAAACTTCACGGAATTACAGTTTCGGCCTTTTCGTCGGTTTCGATGAATCCGCCGCTGGTCCTGATCTGCATCGAGAAAACGACCGGAAGTCATCATGCATTTGTTGAATCGGGAGTATTCGTCGTGAATATCCTGAGCGCCGATCAGAGTGAGATCTCAAACCAGTTCGCGTTCAAACACGAAGACAAGTTCGACGGCGTCGGTTACAGCTTGAATGAAACGGAACTTCCCGTCCTCGAAGGCTGCCTCGCGAATCTCAACTGCCGCGTGGTCAACAGTTACGACGGCGGTGACCACACCATTTTCGTCGGCGAGGTGATCAAAACCGAAATCTCCGACAAAGAGCCGCTGATCTATTGGATGGGCGCCTACCGAACCGATTCCTACCAGCGGTAAACCCGATAATCTATCTCCGCAAAGATGTTGTCGCGCCGCTCGATCTCGGCGAGCAACGGCTCGTTGTACTCGCCTGATTCGATCATCTTCGCGATCAGGTTGAACCGGTGAATATGCGATTTGAACCGGTTCGACGAATACTGGACAGTCGTTCCCTGATAGATCTGGAAAGCCCAATCGCTCGACTGCGCCAAAAGCAGCTCGCGGGCGAGTTGATTCAGAGCCCGCCGCTCCATGTCGCTCGGATGTTCATAGCGGTTCGCGAGCGCCGTCATCTTGCGTTCGGCGTCATGCTGATACGGATACATCCACGAATTTCCCTCGTTTATCCAAACCTTGTAATATCCGGCTTCTCCCCAGCTCGACGCGGACGGCTGCTGGATCTGGATCGGAATCCGCGCGTCGAGGTAGTCGCCGGGGGTCATCGGCACGATCTCATCCTGATCGAAATGCATCTGCCGGAAAAGGTAATCGATGAACATCGGCCCTTCGAACCACCAGTGCCCGTAAAGTTCGGCGTCGTACGGCGACGTCACGAGCGGCGCGTGACCGTCGTGGATCTCACGCAGTTTGCGCGCCTGTTCCTTGCGCTTGCCGAGAAAGTCGAACGCATGCATCGCGGCCTTCTCGCGGGCGATCTTTGGCGCGTACGGCCGCTTCTGATTCTGCGGCACGTCACGCCCCGTGATCCTGAAGTATTTGAGTCCCAAATGGCGGCGGCTTCCGTCTGAATGCAGATGGGGCTTGAGATAATCGAGCGGAAGATCCCAACCGACGTCGCGGTAGAACTCGCGATAGAACGGATCGCCCGGATAACCGACTTCGGCGCTCCAGACCTGCTGCGATGTCTCGACGTCGCGGGCAAAAACCGCGACTCCGTTCGGGCACATGACCGGCGCATGGACGCCGAATCGCGGCCGCGGCTCGCCGTACAGGATGGCGTGCGAGTCGCCGATGAAATATTCGATCCCGGCATCTTTGAGCAGATCCTCGACGCCGTGTTCGTACGCGCATTCAGCAAGCCAGATCCCCCGCGGACGGCGGTGAAAATGCTTGAAGTAATTGGCGACCGCGATCTGGATCTGTGCCCGGCGCGATTCCTGGGTTGAGATCAGCGGCAGGAATCCGTGCGTCGCGCAGCAGGTGATGATCTCGAGGACACCTTCGTCCTGAAGTTCCCGAAAGGCGTTGATCAGGTTCCGGCCGTAGCGGTTGTTCCAGAGCTCAAGCGACGCCCCGAGGGTGTCGACGTACATCTGCACGACGTCGATGAATTCAGGCGCTTCCTTTGAGACCCGTTCGAGTTCCTTGCGCGACAGTTCGAGCAGATTCTCGAGATGGCGTGTATACCGTTCCTGAAGCAACGGATCGGCAAGCATCTCGCACAGCGGCGGCGAGACGTTCATCGCCAGTCGTGGCTTCGCGCCCGCTTCGTGCTGGCTTTGAAATATGAATATCAGCGGGAGATAAACTTCGGTGATCGCCTCGTAGAGCCAGTCCTCCTCAAGAAACTCCGGATACTCAGGATGCCGGACGAACGGCAGATGCGCATGCAGAATGAGACTGAAGAAACCAACCATAACAATTTTGGATTTCTGATTCCGGATCTTGGATTTCGGTCAGCCAGGAAATCAAAATCCGTGAAACGACTTGCCAAGTATAAGGCGATTTGGTCCGAACGCGTAACCGTACGAATCGATTCAACGCCTCTTCGGATTCGGGCGCAGAAAAAGCCCCCGAAGACATTCCGCGGAGGCAATCCAAAATTCAAAATCCAAAGTCTAGAATCGTCCTGAACTGATCGGCTCGAGCCGCGGGACGAACTTGACGCGTTCGCGCGGGAACGGGCCCTTCGGAACAGTCGCTTTCGGGACGGCACGCGACGCGCGGCGTTTCGGGAAATGCACGAGACTCGCTCCGAATACCGCTTCGCCGATCTCCTCGTCGTCGTACTCGATCAACTCGTCGTCGAGCACGTCAAAGTGATCCTTGAGGGCGGACATCGCGTTTTCCGCCGAAAGTCTCACGGCGTGCTCGGCGAGCAATAGATAAAGTCCTTCAGAGACCTGCCCGCGAAGCGCTTCGATCGAAACTCCCGAGGCCAGCGCGAGAAGCGCGTAACGGACCTCGTCGTCATTGAACTCGCCCGCGCCAAGGCCAAGCAACTGCGTGAACGCGTCTTCGGTGGCGCGCTGGGCGTTCTCATGATCGTCGCCCGCGAGCGCGACCTCGAACGCGTCGCGGACAAAACCGGCGCTGTCGAGAACCTCGGCAAAGGCGTTCGCGGTGATCGCCCAATCGGCATCGGTCGCCTGACGCTGGCTCGGACTCTTCCGCGGCGTTTCGATCGCGTTCGAATAGATCACCCGCACAAACGGCCGGTTCGGCGCGTAAAATCCGATCTCGGCGCGATACGTTGAATCCGACTGCACGTTGTACCACCAATTACCGCTCGATTCGATCGGATGAATGTCCTCGCGTCCCGTGGTTTCGTTGAGGAGCCGTGCGACAAGCCGATAATTCGCGGCCGAATCTCCGAACACCTTCCCGAGCGTCTGAAACGGATTGTTCTTGATCGACCAGTAAAAATGAAGACGGTTCGGCGACTGCATCTGGAGACGCGCACGGTTCGTTCTTTCGGGTTCCGGCAGACGCGGCAGCGACAGCTCCTCAAAGACGGGATCAACGCTCGGCGTCTCGATCTCATCATCAAGGATCGCCGGCCTCACCGGCTCGGGAATCGCGAAAAGCTCGTCAAGATCGCTTTCAACCGTGGCGAAGAACTCTTCGTCGCGAACAAACTCGCCGGACGAGATCGGGGCCAGTTCAAAATCGTCGAGCACGTACTCGACCACGTCGTCACTTTCCGAATCAACCTTTTTCTTCTTGTCGTTTTCGCTCATTTCTTATCCAACGTCAGTCAAAATAAGCACAAATTATGGGGGTTCGGAACGCCGGATGCAAGCGCTTGTGAAAAAGTTAACAAAAAAGACCGGCCGCAAAATTCCCGGTCTTGCCTCTAAATTGATGACGTTGTATCAGTTAGCGCCGTACGAAACGCTTTTTAGCTTGACATCGAGTTTCCCGAGTTCCGTCTTGATCTTAGACCTGATCGGAATTCGACGCTGATCGTCCGTGATCCAAATGGTCATTCTCCCTTTTTGCTCGATCAGCCGGTTGTTGCCGAAGATCTCGGGCTCGATCTTGAAACATTGGATCTTTCCGAGAACCGTCTTCTGCGTTTCCCGACCGGTCACCCTCACCGGCACCTGATAGACCAGCCCCGAATCGCTGACGTTTATCATGAAGACCTTTCCGACCGCGAGCGGCAGCGTCCGCAGGAGGTAAACTCCGGAAACAAGGTCCTGCGTGTCCGCCTTGATATCCGAAGCGATCGTCCGCGGGGCACGCATCGGTTCCTTGGGATTTACCTCGGTGAAAGTGACCTTGTTTGCCGTATAGTCAAAGACAGCCTCGCTATTGCGAATGCGGTCCTTCTGAATATCCGTCTTTACGGTCTTGAGGATCCGAAAACTGTTTTTCTCTATCAAGGACTCGTACTGCTGGAGAAAACTGAATCTGAAGAGTTTCAATAACGTTCCTTTCGACTTCGCGTCCGTTTTAACCAAGTACTGATTCTCGTTCTCGGTCGGCTCGATGCTGAACGTCATGTCCGCGACCGCGATCCCCTGGACGATCTTGCTGATCTTTCCTTCGTAAGTGAGCGTTTCCCCTGGGCCAAAGGGCAGTTTTTGACTTTGCTGCGCGGTCACGGCACCGACGAACAGCAACAGGAAAACCGGGATGAGAAGAGTAACTCGCGACGCTTTTTTCATAACTCGTACCAATGGGTGATACCCGAAAAGTATAATCGAAACGGCCGATTTTGCCACCTCGGGAAGGACTCGTCAGGGACTGTGACTTCGACGTTCGCGGCGTTTGCAAGGATGCACGGCATTGTCTCTTCTACTTTTCGATCAGAAAAAGAAACTCCGTGTTCGGCGCGTCGGGATCTTTCGTCCAGGCGTTTGTCCAACGCATCGCCGACATGACGTTCCGTCGATAGTCGATCCCGGCGCTGGCAACGATCTTGCCGGCGCCGCCGAGGATATCATGAAGTTGTTCGGCGGTTGCGCGTCCGCCGGAACTGTATGAAAGCAGAACGTGTCGCGCGTCGATCCCGTCGATGAGTCGCTTGATCGCCTCGACGGCCGTGAATTCACCGGACGCTGAGCGACGGAAATCCTCGAAAACCGATGCCGATAATCCATCACGCGTGTCGGCGCGTCGATTCGCCTTTCCGAACAGCTCGGGACGGTCGTTGAGCACGACCGACGTCCAGATATGGTAATACGCGCCGTAGCGGACGCGTGACGGCGGCATTTTCTCGTTGTTCGAACCGTACGGCGGATCGAGGTACGCGAGGTCGGTGCGCACCTTCGGCAGCGCGTCGAAAACGTCTTCGCAAAGGACCTCGTGCTCGCCGTGATTCGCGATCAGTTCCGGAACGCGAAGTTCCATCTCCTTGAACGATCTTGCCGACCAATTCTTCAGATAGGCGGCCTGATGTCCGATCGTCGAGTCGACCGCGTCAAGCGCCAGGATCAGGCTCGTCAAAACGACGCTGCGATCGGTCTCGTCGAGCCCCAGTCTGTCGATCTCCGGCCGGATCGCGTCAAGTTTCCGGGTGTTGCGGATCTGCCACGGGCGTTTTGCGCCGTTCGGGCGCGACGGGTCGCCGCCGTAGTTAGCTGTGAACCAGCCGTCCGTCGGCGGGAGCGAATTCAAATGCGCGAAGATCTCTCCGAAGTAGTTCCGGGGCCGTCGGTTCTTCAAATAACAAAGACCGAATGTCCGCGACCAGACCGCGGAATCGTTTGACACGACGCGGAAACCCCGGCGGGCGAAAGCCTGACCGACGCGGGTCGTTCCGGCGAAGGCGTCAAAGACGTCGCGCGCGCCGGTTCGCCCGGCCATCTCGAGGATGAACGGAAGAAGCCGCAGTTTCGATCCGGCGTATTTGATTCCTTGGGTGCGGAGAGTTTCGGTCACGCGGTTTGAAGCGAAAGCCGTCTGGCGACGGCGTCAAAGACGCGGTCGACGCTGATCTCCATGCAGATCCAGTTCGAGCACGAGCGTCGGTGGCAATCGACGCGGCACCCGATGTCGTCGCGTTCGACACAGATGTCATCGGCATTCGGGCTACCGTTTCGCCACCATTCGGTCGGACCGAAAATGCCGACGGTCGGGCATCGCGCGGCCACGGCAATATGCGTCGGTCCGGTGTCGCCCCCGACGTAAACGGCCGCGCTCCGGGCGAGTTCATACATGCCTTTGAGCGTCGGACTGGCAAGGATCGGCTTCGAATCGCCGGCACCCGATGCGACGCGTTCGCCGAGTTCGGTCTCGTTGGGTCCGGTAACGACGATCGACCGGAGTCCGGCTTCGCGTTCAAGTCGAACCGCCAGTTCGCCGAATCGTTCGGCCGGCCAAAGCTTCGTCGGCCATCCGCCCGCCGGATTCAGGATCGCGAACGGTTTGCCGGCCGCCGCGGCCAGTGCGTCGGCTTCGTCGCGATGTTCCGTTTCGGTATGGATCGGAAAGTGAAGTTCGGCACGGTCGATCTCGATTCCGAGTGCCTGTTCGGCGAGTCTCAGATTCTTCTCGATGACATGGATCTGGGGCGGCAGTTCGATCGTTTCGGTAAGTAAGAACCGGCTCGCCGGTTCGCGGAGTCCGTCCTTCGAGAAACCGAAACGCGATCCCGCGCGGGTGAATTTTCCGACGAGTGCGGATTTGACTAGTCCCTGAAAGTCGATCGAGACGTCGAAATCGTACTTTCGAAGTTCCGTGATCTGCCGGCCCGCATCGATCAGGATCTCTTCGATCCGCCGTCCGTTTCGCAACGACCGTGTATCGAGTTCGACCAGCTCGTCGATCAGCGGATTTCCGCGCAGGATCTCGGCGGACGTCCGTTCGACGGCCCAGCCGATCTTCGCGCCCGGAAACGCCGCCCTGATCCCGGCGAGTGCCGGAAGCGTGTGGACGATGTCCCCGATCGAACTGAGCTTAACGATGAGAATCTTCATCCGTGTCCATGTTAAATAATTTTGACGAATTTTCCGAAAGCGGGTTTGCCCGCGGCGTTTGCGCCGGCATAAAAGTTATTGTCGACCGCTCGGCCGATGGGTTATATTAAGAGTGGCCTGTTCGTTTTCGGGCTCTCTCCTAACTTAAAGTCGCTGTTGGACTTAGCACAAAATCTGCCCCCCGAAAACAACCCCTGCTCGAATGCAGATATGAGTCAGACCACCAGACCGCAACGCGATTTGCGACCAGCTCTTGTCTTTCTGAACGGCGACCTTTTGGCCGTTCCGATCCCGCTTGACCGAGAGGAGGTGATCCTCGGACGCGCGCTCGAAGCCGACGTCCGCGTCAACGATTCGAAAACGTCACGAAAACATGCGCGCATCAACACCGTCGTCAATGCCGGATCTTCGGAAACGTCGTACGTGCTGACGGATCTGAGTTCGCGAAACGGAACGCTCCTGAACGGGCAGAAGATCAGGCAGGAGACCCTGCAGCACGGCGACAAGATCACGATCGGCGAGCATATCCTGCGCTTCGAGTTTCTCGACGAGATCGATCGCGAATATCACCGGCAGATCCATCGCCTGCTTTCGCACGACGATCTGACCGGTCTGCTATCATCGCGGTCGTTCTTTTCGGAGCTTCGCCGCGAATCGGGAAAGGCGCGGGCCGAGGGCCGAAAATTCTGCGTCCTGATGATGGACGTCGATTTCTTCAAAAACGTAAATGACACGTACGGCCATCTCACCGGCAGCAAGACACTCGAGGAGATCGGTTACTGCATCATGCAGAATCTGCGCAGCGGGGACGTCGCCTCGCGGTTCGGAGGCGAAGAATTTGCCGCCTTCCTGCTCGACGCGTCGCTCGCGCAGGCTCTGGTCGCGGCTGAACGGATCCGTTCGGAGATCGAAGCCGCCGCGTTCAGCGTTATCCGGCAGGGGCGGCCGGCCGAAAAGCATCATGTGACGATCAGTATCGGGATCGCTTCGTTCCCGGCGGATTCCGGCGATGTCATCGAACTCGTCGAGATGGCCGACTCGGCGCTTTATCGCGCGAAACGCGAGGGTCGGAACAGGATCTGCGCCTACAGCGACCTCGATCCGGAAGAAGCCAAAGGGCCGCTTCCGCCGCGGGCGGATTAAGTCTGCTCCGCAGTCCGTGCGCGGGCCGCATATATCCGCTCGGCGAACAACCCTTCGATCGCACTGAATTCCTTCGTATTCATGATCGTTCTGTTCATGAGGAGCAGTTCTTCGCCGGGGAGAATCACGACCAGGCTCTGCGATCCCTTCGGTCCCCGCCGGATTTCAGTTCCGGTCGCATCCGTCCATTTGAACGCCCTGACCGTCTCGCCGGAATCCCAAAAGCCCTTTGAATAGATCGTAAATCCCTCGGTCTCGCAGACGATCGTCTGCGCCTTGAAAAAGCTGACGGTCAACCAAACGATTCCAAGTACAACTGCAAACACGGCAAAGAGGAAAGCCGAGATTCCAGCCGATGATCTGAGTCCCATCCGCGCGAAATCGCTGTTCGCCGTTGGTGGGCCGAGGAACGCCACGAGAATCGCGAGACCGACCCAGATCAACAAACACAGAAGCGTCACGACGTTCGCGACAGTGAAAGGTTTTTCCTCGAAGACACGGGTTTCGTCAGACATCGGTCACTTCCTTGATTGACACCGCAAATATTCGCCGATGGTGTGTATTTTTGCAACAATCGGCCCCGGCCGAACGTGGAACGACACGGAAAACTATTCGTGTTAAACTGTTTTCCGTTTCGAGACCGATCGAACGATTTGGAATGATCACGAAGTTAAATCTTGCCACGAATCCGTTCCGGAACCGAACGCTTCCGTACCTCATCGCGGCCTTGCTGCTGCTGATCGCGGTCGGCGGTGCGATCGGTTCGGTTGCGCGTTGGAGGAACGTCAACAAGCTCAACGATGTCGCCAAGACCGACATCAGCGAGATGAATACCCGGCTCAGCGAACTGAAGGGACAGGGCGAGGCCGTGCAGCAGGAATTGTCGCCGGAGCAGCGCGAGATCCTGGTCGGCGCCCATAAGCTGGTGGCGAACAAGACGTTCAGTTGGTCGCGGCTGTTTTCCGACATCGAAGGCGTCATGCCCGGTAACGTGAGCGCTGCCCGGATCGTTGTCGACAATGTCTTTCAGGAGCGTGAACGGATCAAGGCCGATCTCACTTTCACGGTCCGAAGTTCAAGCTATGCGAACGTCGATCAGATGATCAACCGGATGAATAATTCCGGCGTATTCAAGGCCGAGCTTCGCAGTCAGGATCTTCAGCAGACCGATCGTTCGACCTACACCGAATACACGCTGCATCTCGTTTATGCGCCCGTCGGGAGCGTTGTCATTCCGTCGCAGATGGATCTTGCGAGCAATCAGGGAGGCGGACGATGACCGAGAACGCAAACGATCAGATTCCTGCCAATGAACCGCCGGTTCACATTCATGTCGTCTCCGAACATTCGCGTCCGCGCAAGGTTTACGCCGGAATGTGGGGGATTCCTGAGATCGCCGTGGTCAGCGTCGGCGGTCTCGCGCTCCTGCTTGTCGTGATCTTTTACGCGCTTGTCGTTATTCCGGCCCAGCGCGATCTCGACGCGAACACCGCGCGCCGGAACGATCTTGAGAAGGAACTGAAGCTTGCGCAGGAACGGTACGGTACGATCACGTCGACCAAGGAAAAGGTCGCGGAACTCGTGCGCAGCGCCGATGATTTCGAAACGCGTTTCCTGCGAAGCGAGAACGAATCGAAGGTGGCGCTTTACCAACGGATCAACGGTTTGATCGGGGCGCTGGGACTGACGAACACGTCCGGGCCCGACTACACGCCGCTGGATGTGATCGGTGACAACCGGACGAAATCCGATGATCAGTCGACGGGTCGGTCAAAACACGTCAGCATCTTCCCGGGCGTTTACGTGACGATGACCGTTGACGGTTCATATCAGAACCTCAGACGGTT
This sequence comes from Acidobacteriota bacterium, assembly GCA_029777145.1. The sequence continues at coordinate 11,390 of JAKOSS010000112.1, forward strand.
CGTGCGCGAGATCGAGGCCAGCGGAGAATTCGTCGTTATCAGCTCGATCGAGCTCGAGCCGTCCGAGATGAAAGAGCGAAAGTCGCCGCAGGAACTCGCCGCGCAGCCGAGCCCGGAAACAACGCAATCGAAGATGGTCGACAAGGGCAAAACATACGGTGAGACCGTGACGCTGCGAATCGAACTTGCATCCTATTACCGGAGGCCGGGATTCAGCACGCAGCCTCTGGATCCGGGGGCGAATCAATGAGTTTATTCGAAGGAAAATCAAAAGAGGAAAAGTATAAGATCATCGCGGCCATCGTTCTCGGCGGGCTTGCGGTGATCGCGGTCGGATACAATCTTCTGGGCTTTTTCCAGGGCCGGAAAACTCCGACGACGACGACTTCGACAACACCCACGCCGGCGCGGACGACGACGAACAATGACTCGGTCGCGCAACTTCCGCAGCAAAGCGAGATCGATGGGATCTATTCGACGATCCCGGTCGTCTATCCTTTGACGCCATCGGGCGCGCCGGACGCCGGACGCAATATTTTCGCGTTCTACGAACCGCCGCCGCCAACCCCGTACAGTCCGACGCCGTTCGTGACGCCGACAGCAGTTATCAAGACGCCGCCGCCGACGCCGGAACCACCGCTGAAGGTCTATGGATTTTCGCCGGTTTCGGTCTTCGCCGGAACTCAGGGGTTCGATCTTCAGGTCACCGGAGCAGGATTCACGCCGGAGACGCGGATCTTCTTCAACGGGACTGAACTTCCGACAAGATACCTCGGGCCGGATAGAGTCGTCGCGCAGATTCCCTCAAACTACATTTCGGCCGCCGGACAAAAACAGATCTTCTTACGGACGCCGGACGGAAAGCTCTATTCGGAACCGACCTTTTTCAACGTTGAGGCGGCGCCGCGACCGACTTTTCAGTACGTCGGCATCGTCGCGCCGAAGCTTGGCAACAACGCGACCGCTTATCTTCAGGAAGGCAGCGCGACGCCGCAGCCGAAACGTCTTGACGATCGCGTCGGAGTTTGTGCGGGCGACAGCGCCGGCTGCTTCAAACTCGTCAGCATCTCGCGCGACCGTGTGATCGTGCAGGATGTCAAACTCGGCTTCCGTTACACCGTCGACATCGTCAAGCCTTCTTCTTCATCGCAAAGCACGACGACCTTCAATCCGCGCAATGAGATTCGGACGCGCGACATGAATCCTCTGCCGAACGTGATGAATCCGGCGGTGAATCCGAACAATCCCGATTGTCCTCCGGGCATTCCTTGCAACCTCCCGCGTTACCAGCCGAATCAGAATGCAAATCCGCAGACGCGTGATCAGCAAAAGGACAAGAAGGACGTCGATGATGACGGCGATGGCGACAACTGATCTCAAAAACTGCAGGCGCCGCGAAGCCGGCATGTCGCTCGTTGCGTTGCTCGCGGCGATGACGATCATGGCGACGGCGCTGCTTGCGGTCGCGCCGACCGTTTACGTCGAGGTCCAGCGCGAAAAGGAACTTGAAGCGATCCGCCGCGGTGAAGAGGTCGCGGAAGCGATTCGGCAGTATGTGATGTTCTATCGCGGAGCGAAACTGCCGAACTCGATGGATGATCTTCTCGAAGGACTTCCCCAGGGCACAAAAACCCGCATGATCCTCCGGCCGTCGGCGGCGATCGATCCGCTCAGCGAAGACGGCAAATGGCGGCTGATCCGTCCCGAAAGCCAGGCTTTTCTGAATTTCGGCAAACGCGTGCAGATCTTCAATAACGGCGTGCTTCCGTCAAGTCCCGAGCCGCGGCAGTTCCTGGATCGATACGCGATCCCGCTCGTCAACATCGTCAACACGGCGGATCCCAGCGACGTTCAGGAAGCCGACGATACCGAGATCGAAGACGTTACGGACAACGTCCAGTTCATCGGCGTCGCAAGTCAAAGCCGGACAAAGTCTGTGATCACCTACTACGGCATCGAAAATCATTCGAAATGGATCTTTACGCCGCTGTTCCGCGGCAGCGGTCCGGCCGCCACCGACCCGAGAACCACGAAACCGATCGAAACCCGCTGATCCCAAAATCTCCGAATCAATTCCATCCTTGACATCATCCGTGATTAGAATTAGAATAATTCTAAATGGAGGCAATCATGGAACTGCACAACACAAAAATCGATATTCAGAAGAACAAACGAGAAGCGATCGTCGGTATCTTGAATTCCAGGCTCGCCGACGCGATCGACCTGAAATCACAGGCCAAGCAAGCTCATTGGAACGTGAAGGGAATGAACTTCATCGCGCTTCATGAGCTTTTCGATCAGGTCGCGACCGACGTCGAAACGCATATCGACGATATTGCGGAACGCATCACGACGCTCGGCGGAACGGCGATCGGCACGATCCGCGCTGCGGCGCAGAATTCGAGTCTGGCGGAATATCCGCTCGAGATCACCGACGGCGCGGCGCACGTCGATGCACTTTCGACCGCTTTGGCGGATTTCGGAAAGAAGATCCGATCGGGGATCGACGAAACGACCGATCTGGGTGACGCCGACACGGCGGATCTGTTTACCGGCGTCTCACGCTCGATCGACAAATTTCTGTGGTTCGTTGAAGCGCACCAGCAGTGAGCGCTGAGCAGTGGATAGTGGACAGTGGACAGTGGACAGTGGTCAGTGGACAGTGGACAGTGGTCAGTGGACAGTGGACAGTGGACAGTGGACAGTGGACAGTGGACAGTGGACAGTGGACAGTGGACAGTGGACAGTGGACAGTGGACAACAATGATCGG
>JAKOSS010000928.1 GCA_029777145.1 Acidobacteriota bacterium
AGATTCTGGCGTCCGAGATTCGTGTTTTCGGGAACCTTGATCGAGAAGTCGAACGCGCCGAATTCCTTCACCGGAACGGTTCCGCGTGCCGATTCGTTCCCGAGCCGGTCCTTCAGAATCCAATCAACCGATTCGACCGCGCCGCGAAGTTCGGCAATGTCAGGCGCCGCGCCGGCCGTGAATCGCCGGATATAACCCTTGATCGAAACCGTTTCGCCCGGACGGTACATCGCGCGGTCGTCGAAAACGAACCACTTCAACTGGTCCCCGGCTTCCAGATTCTTCCAATTGGGTTCCGAGCGATATCCGTTATCCGACAAAAGGATCGCCGAATCCTCGCTGTTCCGCGCGACGATCCAATCGCCAGCGTTATTTTCGGAAGGCTTCTCGATCGTCGCCAATCCACTCTCAGCCGTCGTTGCGGTCCCGCCCGTCGCGAGCGTCAGTCCAACGCCGTTCAAAGGCTTTCCGGTCATCAGATCGCTCGCGTATGCGACGATCTTGCCGCTGTCCAGGAACGAGTCGACGGCGATCCTCGTCGATTGTAGCCAGATAACGATCTTCTGCTCATCGGCCGTTTTCGAATCTGCATCGGGCTCGACGACGACGATCGCGTGGCCAAGTCCGTTCTTCATCGCCGGACCAAGCAGGATCTTCGTCTCGCGCGTTTCGCCGCGCTTTCCGCCGACCTTGAAACGCTTTTCGAAAACAAGCTTTCCGATGTTCGGAGCGCCGTCGGATTCATTGTCGGCGCGATAGGCGACATACGCTCCAAAGTCATTCGGCGAGACCGCGAAGACCTTCACTTTCAATTGTTTGAAGCCTTCAGAAAGAACCGAATAAAACGGCGACGCCTTCGGATCGAGCGTTGCGAATCCTTCTTGCTCGCGTTCGCCGAAGAGCTGTGGGTCGGCGGGATCAAGTGTGAATTCACGCGCGACGTCGCCGCCGAGCGTCTGGCCAAAAATGTCGCGCAACTTTCCGGAAACGGTTACAACGTATTTTGCGCCCGCCTTTCGCGCACCGTTTTCGACATCAATCCGATTGCCGTAGATCGCAAAATCGGCGTCCTTGATCGGCGGTTCGACCTTGACCAGCGATTTGTCGAAAGTTTCCGGATCGATCGTGTTCGAGAACCGCAAACTGAGATCTTCGTAAACCTTGCACTTCCCGGACTTGCTCTCGCGCCATCCGCACCCGGATGATTCGAACTTGAACGATCCGTATGTTTTGAATTCGCGCCGAACCGCGTTTTCGCTCGTCAGCGGCCCTTCCTCCGATGGAAGCCCGGCGCCGAATTCGACGACGACCCGAGAATCGGGCGGCAACCGCTCGACGGCGCGAAAGACCATGAATTGTCCGGAGACCTGTGATTTCACGAACTCGGCGATTTGGGGGTCGTTCTTGATCTCGTCCGGCGTTGCGAGGCGCAGCTGGATCGGCGTACCATTCGCCGACGCGGTCGTTTTCGCGAGTACTTTCGCCGGATCGATCCGCTGATCGAAAACGGCCGTCATCAACGCGTTCGGGCGAACCTGATCGTCCGTCGGACGAAACTGCCGAACGGAGACGGTCGGCGTCGAGAACTCCCAAAAGACGTCGTTTTCAAGCTTCGCGCCGCTGATCGATCGCGTTCCGGCAGGAATCCTGACCGTGAACCGCGTGGACATCGGAAACCGCCTTTCGGGATCAAAGATCAGCGTCTTCGTTCCGAGCCAACGCCAACGCCCGTTCGCTGCGGGCTCGAGTTTGACCGGAACCGTCTGCGATGCGGCCGACTGCGAACCGACGGCAACCATCGGCTCTGAAAACGTCATGCTGAGGTCGGACGTGACGGTCGTCAGTCCGCCCGGCGCATACCTTAAGATCTCGAGTTTCTCCGACGATCTCGACTCAGGCGCTGTCTCGGCATTCTTCGGTTCGAAATCGATCGGAACGATCGTCCCGGCCTTCGGCGGCGGCAGACTCGCCGGCCGGATCGAAGTATCTTGCACGTCCGCGTCCTCGAACGAAATCGGCGGCAACCGATCGAATATCGCATTCGCCGAGGCCGCGTCGAGCGGATCGATCTTAAGATCCTTCCTGACGGGTTTTTCGCGCGGCGGCAGTTCGCGCAAGGAGAAGATCAATCCCTTTTCGGATTCCTTCTTTTCGTCGGATTGCGCCGGCGAAATACCGGCAAAGATGTTCGTGAAGATCGAGAGTACGAT
>JAKOSS010000929.1 GCA_029777145.1 Acidobacteriota bacterium
GATGAAGGTCGGAAAACCGCAATGTCCGTGCGCCCGTCGCCGTCGAAATCGCCCGACAGCGGACGGTCGTCGGCGAGTCCGAACTGATCGATCGCGACGGCCCCGCTGCCGCTGAGTCGGCGATACCAGATTCCGTCGCGGTAAATCGCGATGTCTGACTTGCCGTCGCCGTCAAAATCACCGGCGAGCGGCGTATCGGACGAAAGGCCGAACTGTTCTGAGACGTAGCCGCCGTCGGAACTGTTGAGCCGGTGCCAAACTCCGGTAGACGGCCGGAAGACAGCGAGATCCGTCAGGCCGTCGCCGTCAAAATCCGCCGGCACCGGCTTGTCTCCTTCAAGTCCGAAATGCGTCGAGCCGAACCCGCGCGTCGTCATCAGGCTGTACCAATTGCCTTCGGACGGTCGAAAAACGGCGAGGTCGGCGAGCCGGTCGCCGTCGTAGTCCGCAGCCAGCGGCACGTCACCCGGGAGTCCGAAGTGGACGACCCTGAAACTGCCGTCCTGACTGTTCAGGATGTACCAATTGCCTTCCGCGGGGCGAAAGACCGCAAGGTCGGTTCGGCCGTCGCCGTCGAAATCCTGAACCGGCCGCGGTGAATTCGGAATGGCGTTGAATTCGAGCTGGGTTTGATCGTCCATCAAGGCGAGCTCATAGTAGCCGGGGTCGAAATTGAACCCGGGCCGCTCGGGGATGAGGATGTAGAAACTGCCGGCACGGATATTGTTGAAGCTGAAACTGCCCTCGGCGTTTGTCGTGACCATCCGTGAATTTGCGGGATTGACGGTGTCGATGAGGGTGACCGTCGTTCCTCCGAGTGGCGTGTCGCCGACGACCGATCGCACCTCGCCGGCGACGTCAGCGAAGGCAAGCGTCGGCCCGGAAGTTGTCGGGCGTCCAACGAAACTGAGTTCGGTATTTCCCACGAGCGGAGCGACGGTAAACGTGTTCGGCGTGAAATTGTAAAGAATGTTCGTCGCCGACGTCGTGAAAGCGCCGCCGAATTGCGTGTCGGTGAAACCGAAATATCCCTGGGCGTCGGTCAGCATGAAACCCGATCGCGATCCGCTGAGCGCGATGGCGGTATTCGCGAGCGGCGATCCGGTCGTATCGACGGTGCGTCCGAAGATCGCATGGTCGCCGAATTTTGAAATAAAAACGTCCTGACCTCCGCCGTAGAAGTTCTGGTACGCCTCCGGTGTTGTCGGAAACGCCGCCGTCGCGTTCGTGTTTGATAAGCCGACGACATAGACGTTACCCGAAGGATCGAGCGCCAGTCCGTTGAGATCATCGTCGGAAGAACCTCCGATCAAGGTCGAATAGAGCAGTGTCGAACCGGTCGGACTCAGTCGCGTCAGGAACCCGTCGTGTCCGCCGTTATGGGCAGTCTGGAACGCGCCGGCGGTTGTTGGGTAATTGATGGCTGAGTTGATCGTAAATCCGGCGACATAAACGCTGCCGGTTTGGTCGATGGCGATCGAACTGCTGACGTCGCTTCCTGAACCCCCGAGATACGTCGAGAATACGAGCGCGCTTCCCGTCGGATTCAGTTTGCAAACGGCGATGTCGATCGCGCCGTTTTGGGTCGTGTCGTAGGCGCCGACCGTCGTCGGGAAGCCGCCGCCGTTGAGAACGTTGCCGACGATATAGGCGTTGCCGGTTGCGTCGATCGCGATGTCGTTGGCGCTGTCCGAGTCGGTGCCTCCGATGAACGTCGAATAGCTGAGTGCCGATCCCGAGGAATTAAGTTTCGAAACGAAAATATCGTTGGTGCCGCCCTGAAATGTCGTCTGGAATGCGCCCGCGGTGGTCGGGAAATCGGTGACGGTTCCATCGGCGGTGAATCCCGTAACATAAGCGTTTCCGCCCGAATCGACCGCGATCGCTACCCCGTAGTCGTTGGCGTCGCCGCCAAGATACGTGGAATACACCAACGTTGCGCCGGTCTGATCGAATTTCGCGACGAAGACGTCCGCTACGCCGTTGAACGAGGTGTCGACGGCGCCGGCGGTCGTCGGAAACGTCCCGCCATTGGTCCGCCCGGTGACATAGATGTTTCCAGTTGTATCCCGGGCAAGATCATAGGCTTCCTCAAACGTGCTTCCGCCGAGGTAGGTCGAGAAAACGAGCGAGGTTCCCGTCGGATTAAGCTTGGTGAGGACGACGTCGGCGCTCCCGTTCTGGGTGATGTCGTACGCACCGGCGGTCGTCGGATAGTTCGTTGAAGTCGTGTAGCCGGCGAGATAGATATTGTTCGAAGCGTCGGTCAGAATACCCCGCGCCTGATCGGTTCCCGAGCCGCCGATGAACGTCGAAAATATGACTTCGGTCCCGGCCGGATTCATTTTGGTCACAAAAATGTCATCGTTGGCATTTTGTGTCGTGTCAAACGTTCCCGGCGTTGTCGGAAAAAGCGCCGACAGCGTGTAGCCGGTCGTGTAGGTGTTCCCGGCGGAATCGACGGCAATGTCCTGCGCGACGTCGTTGCTTACGCTGCCGAGGAATGTCGAGGAGGCGAGAATCGACAGATTGACGGACGGATCGATGATCACCGGCCGCGATCTGTCGTACTCACCCAAACGGAACCCGATCCGGCCTCCTTTTCTGATCTCGAACGAACTCTCGACCTCGGTCCGATAACCGTCGGTCTCCTGATAGGTCAGAGGCCGGCTCTGGCGGATCGGACCGAAGTCGGTCGCGATCAGGAGATCGCCGTCGGCGCCGATCGTCACGTCTTTCGCTCCGTCGACGTGCCATTCGATCCGGCTCGAATCGGCATTCGGCGCGACGACAAAATCGTATTGGACGTCGCTTGAGTCGTTCGCATGCCAAACCACGTCGACGCCAGGATAGACGTCGGCGGTTCGGAAACTTCCGTACGTCGGTACGTCGGTGCGCCACAAGTCGGGTTGATCGTTTCGGATGTAATTGAAACGCGTCGCACGCGTGTCGGATCCGACCGATTCCGACGTCCTGTTCGCGCCGTCGAGCCGCATGTAGACCGCGGTCGCCAGCGTTGTCCGGCCGCTCGGGTCAGGCACCACGTAAACGGCGTCGGTCGCGGTCAGCCAAAGGTCGAACGGCGTTCCGTGGGCCCGGAACCGGACGCGCGGATCGAATTGTCCCTTGTTTTCTTCAAAATACGGCGATCTATTCGCCAAAACGCTGGCGGCCGCACTTGCGTTGCCGCGGTGCGTCCCGAAAACGAAAAAAAAGGCCGCTGCAATTGCCGCGACCGAACCCAGGAATAAAATTCGTCTTTCTAATTTGCCGAAACGATGCATCTTGTAACTCCTCATCAAATGATCTCGGGTGCAGCGGATCGCTTGATGTGAGGTCACGTTCCTCACCGGTACCGATGAAATTTGCCCGCCC
>JAKOSS010000930.1 GCA_029777145.1 Acidobacteriota bacterium
AGCGGATTCGCGTCGTCGATGATCGCCTGGAGGCCGGAGACCGATTCGAGTTTGCGCACCAGCTCAAGCAGCGTCAGCGAATTGGCAGGGCCGCCGCCGATGTTGTAGAGCCCGTGGCGGATGACCGAATCGCTGAACGCCTCGCACGCCAACGCAACGTCACGCGCGTGAAGCAGATCGCGGCGTGGCGCGCCCGAAGCCGGCAACCGGAGCGTTTCGCCGCGGTTTATCGCTTCGGCATAGTTCGTAACAAAATTGGGTACATTTCCTGGAGAGTTCTTAACGTACGGCGTCGAGAGCCTGAAGATACATGATCGAAAGCTGCGTTGATGCGCATAATACTCGACGTATCGCTCGGCGATCAGCTTCGACCATTCGAGGGGCGATTGGCCCGCGTAGTGCGTCGGACAGGCCTCGGGAACCTCGGCATAATTATCGGCGAATCTCCCGTAAACGTCTTTCGTGGAGGCGAAGATGAATGCCGCGCCGGGCCGGACCGAACGGAGCACGTTCACCGTGCCCTCAACATTCGTCAGAAAGACCGATTCGGCGTTCTCGGGCGATTTGTCCATCTCGGCGGCGAAATGGATAACGAGATCGTAATCCTCGATCAGCGTTACGTCCTGCAAATTGAGAATGTCGCGGTTCGAGCGCCGGGAAAAGTCGTCCGCGCCGAAATAGTCACGGATGTGCGATCCGATGTATCCGCTTCCGCCTGTAACGATGATCTTCATAATCTAAACTTAAGAATCGAGAGTCCGGGGTCAAGAGTCAAGAATCGAAGGTAAATGGGCACGAATCGCGGGCGAGAATCACGAGTTCGGCTATGAGATTCAAGATTCCGGAGCAGAGTAACAGGGTTCCGGCTGCCGACTCTCGACTCCGGACCCGCGACCTAATCCGTTACCGATTGCTTTCGACCAGAGCCTTCATCGAATCCGCCTTGCCGACGACGATCAGAAGATCGCCCTCCCGGATCACGGAATCGCCGACCGGATGGAACTGAAGATCCCCCGACTTGCGCCGGATCGCGATCACGATCAGGCTCAGCTCGCTGCTGATATTCGTATCCTTCAGCATTTTCCCGACAAACGGCGAGTGCGCCGGAACGGCGATCTCTTCAAACACGAGGTCGAGCGTTTCGGCGACGATCGAATCCATGAAATCGGCGATCGCCGGTTTCAGCAACGCTCGCGCCATCGACTGGCTGCCGATGATCGTCGGCGCGACGACGCGGTTCGCGCCCGCCCGGATCAACTTCGGCTCCGCTTCTTCTTCGACGGCGCGCGCGACGATGTGCATCGATTCGTTCAGGCCACGGGCCGTGAGGACGACGTATACGTTCGCCGCGTCATCCGCAAGGCAACTCGCCAGGCCCTGCGCCTGACCGACCCCGGCCTGGATCAGGTTTTCTTCAAGCGTCGCGTCGCCGACGAGAAAATGTTGGTTGACGATCTCGAGATCGGCGATCTTCCGCTCGTCGCGTTCGATAATGACAAACGGCAGGCCTTCCTTTTCGAGATTCCGGATGATCCGGCGGCCAACCCTGCCGGCTCCGCAAACGATAAAGTGGTTTGTCAGTTTCTCCATTTGTTTAGATTTTCGCCTCAGTTCGAGCGCTTCGAGGACTTCAGATTCGACGATCGACTGGACAAGATTCGTCAGCGCGAACAGCACGGTTCCGACGCCGAGCAGCATGAAAACGATGGCGAAGACGCGGCCGCCGAACGATCTCGGCGGAATATCGCCGTAGCCGACCGTCGTCACGGTTTCGGTCGAGATGTAAAAGCTTTCGAGCCAGGACCAGCCCTCGAGCACTTTGAAGCCGATCGCTCCGAAAACGATCATTCCCACGATCACCGCCGAGGCGTTCACAAGACGGCGACGGGTCGTGTTGGTCATGTTGAGCAAGGCTGCCATCGTGGTCGGAATTGGGAAAAAACTGGACACATAGCGGCCAAATTTTCTAAAATCTACTGAGCAACCGCTGCGCGCAGGATCCACACTAATTCTCATATAACTAGCCGGAAAATGCCAAACCAGGTTTCAGTTCAGTCGCGCCGTCCGCGCAAGCCGCCAAAGTACTGGCGCGACAACCATCCGATCAAGACCGTCAAGGCGCCGAAGCCCAAGTGGTACAAGCGTTTGTGGCGGATGATATTCAACGCGTACACGCTCTCGTTCGCGGGACTCCTGGTCCTGATCGTCTTTCTCGTGACGACGTATTTCTGGTTCGAATACTCGGACGTGATCGACCGAAAGTTGCTGAGCGGGGAAGTTTACACCCAGAACGCCGGCATTTATTCGGCCCCGAAGACGCTGCGCGCCGGTGAAACGATCTCGCCGGCGGAGCTGGTTTCGTACCTCAAATCTGCGGGTTACATTGAAAAGAACGACAAGGCGGATCCATCGCGGAGCAGATTTACCGCGGCCGACGGACAGATCGAGATCGAACCGGGTGCGACCGGAGTGATCG
>JAKOSS010000931.1 GCA_029777145.1 Acidobacteriota bacterium
CCGGAGTTCATCCGCGAGTTCCCGAACCGTATCGTCAACATCCATCCAAGTCTGCTGCCGTCGTTCAAAGGTCTCGACGCGCAGCATCAGGCGTTCGAATACGGCGTCAAGGTCACCGGCTGTACGGTTCACTTCGTGGACGACAAACTCGATCACGGCGCGATAATTTTGCAGCGCCCGGTCTTGGTCGAGAATGACGACACCGCCGACACGTTGTTGGCGCGGATCCTCGAACAAGAGCATTCGGCTTACATTGAGGCCGTCCGTCGAATCTGCGGAGGAAACTATCAAATCGACGGTCGCCGCGTTCTTTTCGATTCGTGAGCCTCAGCGCCGGGAAAGGTACCGAAGTGCGCTTTGCAACAACGGACGTAGTCGAATCCGTGTCTGAAAATCCCGAAGTCCGACCGTTATCACGAGCAGGCCGAAGAAGACCGGCAAGATTACCATCAGGCACAGATCGATGATGAGCATTCCGACAATAACGAACATGAAGAAGACCGGACATTTGTGATCACGTTGTTGGGAATCGATTGTTCCGGAAACCCTCTTTTTGAATTCGTTTTGACAGACCAGTGCTTTCTACGTAAAATCAAAGTTTTCACTTTCGAGTGGAGGATGAACAATAGCTATGCCGAAAAGAACTTTCCAACCGAACAACCGTCGCCGCGCGAAGAAACACGGCTTTCGCGCGCGCATGGCGACAAAGAACGGCCGAGCCGTTCTCAAGCGCCGCCGTGCGAAGGGACGCAAGAGATTGACGGTTCAGCATTATTAAGATTTGGCCTTCCGAAAGGATCTCGGCTTCTCAAGCCGGCCGATTTCAAGCGTGTTTACGCTTCCGGCCGGCGGTTTGATGGCCGGTTCATGACGGTCTTTGTCTTACCCAACGAAAATCCGGTACAACGGCTCGGGATCACCGCGTCGAAAAAAATGAGCAACAAAGCTCATGACCGGAATCGGGCGAAACGGCTTCTTCGAGAGTCGTTCAGGCTCAGCAAGATCGAGCTCGCCGGAATCGAGACAAAATATGACTGGGTTTTGAACGCGCGCCGCAGCCTGTTGAGGGTAAAGCTCGAGAAACCTCTCGCTGAATTGCGGGAGATCATTGCCAAAATCAAAAATCTTGAATCGCAAAAAGGCGAAAAAACGTTTCAGTAAAGTACGATGAAGTTTTTGGTTCTGAGTTTTCTGCAGCTTTACAAAACGTTGGTTTCGCCTTTTTTGCCGCCTGCCTGCCGTTTTGAGCCTTCATGTTCAAACTACATGAGAGATGCTGTTGAGAAATACGGAGCGATCACCGGAACGTGGATGGGTATCAAGAGACTTTCGCGCTGCCATCCGTTCTGTGAGGGCGGCTACGATCCTGTGAAGTGATCGATACTATTGATGGAGAAATCTAAACCCAACCAATCACGGTTCCTGACTGCGGTCGTGCTCTCGTTCGCAGTTCTTTTTGCGTGGAGCTATTTTTTTGCGCCGAAGCCGCCAACGCCTGACGCAAATGCCAATGTCGCGGCGACGAACACGCAAGCAAGTCAGCAGCCCGCGGCAACGGCGACGCCGACTCCCGCGCCGGCTCAGACGACGGCTCCGGTTGCTGCCGATAACGTCCCGAACCGCGTAATTACGATCAAGTCGCCCTTGTACGAGGTGAAGATCGACTCGAAGGGCGCAGTCGCCTCGAGCTGGATTCTGATCAAGGACGCATCACCGAATCACGTCAAGGACATTTGGGCTGACGGCTCAAATGAAGGCGAAAAAAAGCCGCTTCAGCTGATTTCGGATGAGGCGAGAAAGCGCGGCGAACTTCCGTTCCGGCTCTCGACCGACGATCAGGCGCTCAATTCGGCGATCAATGATCGCAATTATCAGTCGGACGCCGAGGGCGACACGGTCAACGTCAATGAGGGCGAAGAGAAAACGCTCAACTTTACGCTGAACGACAACGGCGTCGACGTTACGAAGACGTTCGTATTTCGGGGTGACAGCTACGTTTCGGACCTGGCGGTCAAATTGAACCGCGACGGGCAGCCGGTTTCAGGCGCGAAACTCGTGATCGGTGCCAGCGTCGGCGACCACGCGATCAACCACCACAATTTTTATCACATCGAATCGGAGGCGGTTGCTTCGATCGACGGCAACATCAAGCGTCATCAGGGCTATTACGCCTTCACCTACGAGAAAGACTCGAACGACAGCAAACTCGCCGATTCCGGAACGTTTGACTGGGCCGGACTCGCAGACGCTTACTTTGCGATGATCGCCGTTCCGGCCGAACCCGGTTCGGGACTCGAGTATCGCTCGACGAAATACGACGTCGATATCAAACCGGTTTACGACGGCATCTTCAGCTGGGTCATCCGCCGTGAGAAGACGAGCGAAACGCGACATCTTGTTTCGACGCTCATGCCGATCAAGGCCGACGGCAGCGTGACGCGGATCTATACAGGAACGAAGGACTATTTCACGCTCAACCAGTACAACGCGAAACTCACGACCCTGGTCGGGCGCCCGATCGATATCGAAGATACGATCAACTTCAGCAACTACTCGTTCCTGCGGCCGGTCACGAAGTTTCTCTCGATCCCGATCATTTACAGTCTCCGGTTCCTGAACGACTTTACGCACAACTACGGCATCGCGATCGTCGTCTTCACGTTCCTTTTCTATTCGCTTCTCTTCCCGCTTCGGCTTTCGCAGTCGAAGTCGTTCAAGAAGGCGTCCGGCAATGCGCCGAAGATGAAGGAACTGCAGGACAAGATCAAGGAGATGACGGCGAAGGGCGTTCCGATGGACGATCCGCGAATGCGTCAACTTCAGATGGAGCAGCTGAAGATGACGAAGGACGCGCTGCCCATCGGCGGCTGCCTTCCGATGTTGCTGCAGTTCCCGTTGCTGATCGCATTCTATACGGCCGTGACCGTTTCACTTGCGCTACGCCAGGCTAATTTCCTTTGGCTTCCCGATCTTTCGGCCGGAGATCCGTATCATGTTCTTGAATTTGCGTTCGCGATATCGATGATCCTCTCGATGAAGTTCACGCCGACAACGGCGGCGGTGACGCCCGAGCAGCAGATGCAGCAGAAGATGATGACGTATCTGATGCCGGTGATGATGCTTTATGTCATGTGGGGCGCGCCGGCCGGATTGCTGGTGTACTGGTTCTTCGGAAACATCGTGAGTTTCGGTCAGCAAATGGTCATCAATCGCTGGAACAAGACGCACGAACCGCCGAAGGAAGAGGTCGTTGACGACGTTCCGAAGAATGCGAAGAAGGTGAAAACGTCGCTGCCGGCATCACAGTAAGGTTGCCGCATTGTTGGAGGAAGTATGAACGAAAAGTGTCAGCAGGCGGAGGAATTCTTGTCGGAATTGGTTACCGATCTCGGATTCGATCTGTCGGTGTCGTCCGAATGGACCGACGAGGGCTGCATGCTCAATCTGAAAGGCCACGACGTTCCGTTTCTTCTGAATGAGAACGGCGAGATGCTCGACGCGTTCGAGACGATCTTGTTTCAGATATTCGGACGGGATCTCGAACGAAGCCAGCGGTTCGTCTGCGATGCCGACGGATTTCGCCGGACACGCAAGGCGGAACTCCAGGCGATGGCGAGATTTGCGGCGCAAAATGTTCGCAAAAACGGACGTCCGTTCACTTTCGGAAAACTGAACTCTACGGAAAGGCGCGTGATCCATCTGACGCTGCAGGCGGAAGAGG
>JAKOSS010000932.1 GCA_029777145.1 Acidobacteriota bacterium
CCGAACTTGGCTTTCTGAGAGACGAGATCGCGGAAGCGACGGGGCTTGGTCTGATCCGCGTCATCGCACCCGCGACGCACGACACCGGAAGCGCCGTCGCCGGGATCCCGCTCGCGGCGGACGACGCCTACATTTCTTCGGGAACATGGTCGCTCGTCGGGATCGAATCCGTTGCACCGTTGATCGACGCCGATGTTGCCCGCGAGAATTTCACGAACGAAGGCGGCGCCGGCGGCACGATCAGGTTCCTGAAGAACGTCATGGGACTTTGGATCTTCGAATCGTGCCGGCGCGAATGGAAAGATTTTGGAATTGATACGGGGTACGCAGAACTGCTCGAATCGGTCGCTGCGATCGACGGATTCCCGGGCGTCATTTTCCCCGACGATCCGCGTTTCTTGAACCCGCCGTCGATGCTGGACGCGATCGCCATGCAGCTTGCCGAGACGGGACAGAAGATGCCGGAAACGGCCGGCGGAGTCGCAAAGGTCATTCTTGATTCCCTCGCGTTCCGGTACGCCTCGGTCATCTCGACGATCGAACGGCTTTCGGGAAGGGAGATCGGCTCGGTGCAGATCGTCGGCGGCGGCGGGAAGAATGATTATCTGAATCAAGCGACGGCCAACGCGTCGGGAAAACGAATTCGTTCAGGATTGACGGAGGCGACGGTCACGGGGAATCTCATCGTGCAGGCCATTGCCGTCGGGCGATTCGCCGATCTTTCGGAGGCGCGCGGTTGCGTTGCCGCAAATCTTGAAACCAAGGAATTTACGCCCGCAGGATCAGCGGTTTTCGAGGCCGCCAAAGCGACGTACGCGGCGGTCGAACAGCGGTTTATCGGTGACCGTTGATCGCAGCAACGTAAACATGAATCGGCGCTTCCGCGGTTCGAAGCGACGAAATTTTGATTTTTGCGATGAATCGATCGATTCTGACAATCTTAGTGATCCTCGTATTAACCGGGTTGGCGATCGCCCAACCGAAGACGAAACCGACGCTCTATTGCGTCGGCGATTCGACCGTCAACAATTCGACCGGTGACTTCAAGGGCTGGTGCAACGTTTTTGCCGAGAACTTCGACGAGTCGAAGATCACGATCATGAATCGCGCCCGCGGCGGACGAAGTTCGCGGACATTTTATTCCGAGGGACTTTGGAAACAGGTTGCCGACGAACTCAAGCCGGGCGATTTCGTGCTCATCCAGTTCGGGCACAACGACGGCGGACCGATCGACAAAGAAAAATTCCGCGGATCGCTCAAGGGAATCGGTGACGAGTTCCAGGACATCACCGGTCAGGACGGCAAACCCGAAACGGTCCGCACGTTCGGCTGGTACCTGCGGAAGTTCATCGCCGACGCGAAAGCAAAGAAGGCGACTGTTGTTCTCCTGTCGCCGGTTCCGCGCAATGTCTGGAAGGACGGAAAGGTCGAGCGCGCATCCGGTACATACGGACTCTGGTCAGGTCAGACGGCCGAATCCGAGAAGGTGCTGTTTGTCGACCTGAACGAGATATCGGCGCTGAAATTTGAAAAGGCTGGAGCGGAAGTCGTTGGCAAGCAATACTTTACGACGGTCGATCACACGCATACGTCCGACGCAGGGGCGCGGCTCAACGCCGCCTCGGTCGTCGAAGGTTTGAGTAAACTGAAAGGAAAGCCATTCGGGAAATATCTGCTGAAGAAATGAAGGTCTCGTTGTTCGTAACATGTCTCGTCGATCAGATCTGCCCGCAAGTCGGAATGGCGGCGGTCGAGGTCCTTGAACGAGCGGGTTGCGAAGTCGAATTCGACGAGCGCCAGACATGCTGTGGCCAGCCGGCGTTCAACACCGGCTATCGCGACGAGGCTCGCGAGTTCGCGAAACGCTGGATCGAGATATTTGAATCGACGGACGCGGAAGCGATCGTCTCTCCATCAGGATCATGCACGGCGATGGTGCGCCACTTCGCGGATTTGTTCGCCGGCGACGAGGAATGGCTCGAACGCGCCGAACGCGTCGCGTCGCGGACATACGAATTCACGGAATTCCTGGTCGACGTGCTCAAAACCGACGACGTCGGCGCGCGGTTCGACGGCAAGCTGACGTGGCACGACGCCTGTCATGCACTGCGCGACCTCGGGCTCCGCGAAGCACCGCGCCGATTGCTCGAAAAGGTCAACGGCGCGGAACTCGTCGAACACATCGGATCGGAAGAATGCTGCGGGTTCGGCGGCACCTTTTCGGTCAAATACGCCGAGATATCGGCCGCGATCGCCGACCGCAAGACCGACAATATCGAAGCGTCCGGAGCATCGGTCGTCACCGCCTGCGACGCGAGCTGCCTGATGCAGATCGGCGGAAGGCTCGGCGCGAAAGGATCGAACGTGCGGGCGCTCCATATCGCCGAGATCCTGGCGTCGCAAGGGTAAGCGTCTCGCACCTTCGCGGGAAGACAAGAACTGAGTCGGAGCTGAATTAGTTTGCACCAACAGACGTCAGAAAATTTTCACCGGAACGCCAGGCTCGCGCTTCGCGACGAGCAGCTTCACGGTGCGCTCGACAATCTCGCGACCACGTTCGGCGAGAGGCGCCGGAACGCGATCGGTTCGGTCGACAATTGGGAAGCGCTTCGCGAAAACGCGCGACGGATCAAGGACGAAACGCTCCTGAATCTGGACGGATTTCTTGAAGAGTTCGCGGAAAACGCCGAAAAAGCCGGGGCGAAGATCCATTGGGCGGTCGACGGCCGCGAGGCCAACTCGATCATACTCGGCTTGATCCGCGAGCGGAACGCGAAAAACGTGGTCAAGTCGAAATCGATGGTCTCCGAAGAGATCCATCTCAACGACGCGCTTGAAAACGAGGGCATTTTCCCGGTCGAAACGGACCTCGGAGAATGGATCATCCAGCTCGCCCACGAGACGCCGTCGCACATCGTCGTGCCGGCGATCCACAAGACGAAATCCCAGATCGCCGAGCTGTTCGCCGAAAAAGTGGGGATCGAGAAGACGTCGGACGTCGACGTCCTGACGCAGACGGCCCGCAGGTTTCTCCGGCAGAAATTCGCCGAAGCCGAGATCGGGATCAGCGGCGTCAATTTTGCCGTCGCCGAAACCGGAACCATCCTGATCCTTGAAAACGAGGGAAACATCCGTCTGACGACCGGTTTGCCCAAGACCCATATCGCACTGATGGGGATCGAAAAGGTCATCCCGGCGCTTGCTGATCTCGATGTGTTCCTGAAACTTCTGCCGCGTTCCGGGACCGGCCAGCGGCTGACGACTTACCAGTCGCTGATCACCGGCACCAAACGGCGGTTGGCGGACGAGGGACCGGAAGAACTGCACATCGTGATTCTCGACAACGGCCGTTCGAAGATGCTCGCGCATCCCGTGACGCGGCAGTCGTTGGCCTGCATCCGCTGCGGCGCGTGCCTGAATTCGTGTCCGGTGTACCGCCAGATCGGCGGACACGCTTACGGATCCGTTTATCCGGGGCCGATCGGCGCGGTTATCACGCCGCAGCTTATCGGGATCGAAAAGACGTCGCAGCTGCCGTACGCGTCGAGTTTGTGCGGCGCGTGCCGCGAGGTCTGCCCGGTGAAGATCGACATTCCCGAACTCTTGCTCCATCTGCGCAGTGAGATCGTCGCGGAAAAGCCAAAATTCGGCGAGGGACTCGCGTTCAGGATGTATTCGGCGGCATGGTCAAAAACGAGCCGCTACGAACTTGGCAATCGGACGGCGCGATTCATGCAGCGCTTCGTGCTCGCGAACGGGGAACTCTCGATCGCCGGAAAACTGATCGCGAAGATCGCTCCGCCCTTGGCGCGCTGGACTGACTATCGCAGCGCGCCGAGCCTGGCAAAGAAATCGTTCCGCGAAATGTGGCGCGAGAGAAAGACGAAATGACGAACGCCGGATCAAAATCAGCCGTCCTTGGGGCGATCCGCGAGAGTTTGCGGGCCGCGGAATCGGTCGCGACCGCACACGCGCACGCGGGTTCTGATTTCGGTGTCAATCGGCCGTTCGTCGCGGTGGACAATGCCGAGATATTTTGCGCAAACCTTCGGGCGATCGGCGGAAACTGCCTGATCGCCGCCGATCTGAATGCCGCGGCCGATGAGGTTCGGAAAATTCTGAAAGAGAGGTCGCCTGAAACGACGGCGATCTCCGATTCGCCGCTCGCGATCTCGGTCGCGTCAATGATCGATCGCAATTTCGTGAAAAAGGCGTTGGCCGACGAACTTTTCGAATGCGGTGTCGGGATCACCTCGGCGCAATACGGGATCTCCGAGACCGGGACGCTCGTCATCGAATCCGGCGCGGAATTCAACCGGCTCGCGTCGCTGATCCCGCCGGTTCACATTTGTTTGATCGGGAAGTCGAAACTGCGGTCGAATCTCGGCGAAGTACTCGCCGTGATCGACACTCAGGCGAGCCGGAGCGTGACCTTCATTACCGGACAATCGCGGACGTCGGATATCGAACTGACGCTCGCGCTCGGCGTTCACGGGCCGAAGGAACTGAACGTGATCATTATCGAAAATGAGTGAGATCCTCCTCAAAGCGAACGACGTGCAGAAGTCGTATGCGGGCGTCAAGGCGCTCCGGTC
>JAKOSS010000933.1 GCA_029777145.1 Acidobacteriota bacterium
CCAAGATCGATCCGGATCTTGGTCGGGTCGTCGAACTCTACGGATTCCCGCCGCTTTGGGACCGCGAGCCCACCTTCGCGACGCTCGTTCACATCATTCTCGAACAACAGGTGTCGCTGGCGTCGGCGCTCGCCGCGTTCAACAAGTTGAAGGAAAGGATCGGCGAAGTCTCGCCCGAACGCGTTCTCGAGCTTTCCGACGACGACTTGAGATCCTGTTATTTTTCACGACAGAAATCGGGTTACGTGCGCGAGCTATCGAAGGCGGTGATCGAAGGATCGTTCGATCTCGATGCGATCGCGAAGATTCCGGATCACGACGCGAGACTCGAACTCAAGAGTATCAAAGGGATCGGCGACTGGACGGCCGACATCTTTCTTCTGATGGCGATGCTTCGGCCCGACGTGATGCCGAAAGGCGACCTCGCGCTCCACGTCGCGTACAAGAAGCTAAAAGGTCTCGAACGGGCGCCGCATGCGGACGAGTTTCAGGCGATCGCCGAAGGCTGGAAACCGCACCGGGCGTCCGCCGCCCGCTTGCTCTGGCACTTCTATTTGTCCGAAAAAAAGCGCTAAATTTCCGGTTCGATGATCCGTTGCCTGACCGGCGACGAAAGGACGATGGACGTTGTCGTTATCCCGTACGGAGTGAGCTTGTCGATCAGCGTCTGCAGATGTCCGACGTCCGAGACCGCGACCTTCATGATGAACGAATCGCCGCCGGTTCCGCGATGGCATTCGAGGACTTCTTTCGATTCCTGGACAGTTTTGATGATGTGCGCGTAGTCGATCCCGGTGATGCTCATCCGGATGAATGCCGTGATCGGGTAGCCGACTTTCGACGCGTCGATTTCGGCTCGATATCCCGTGATGATCCCGCCGTCTTCGAGCTTCTTGACGCGTTCGATGACAGCCGGGGTGGTCAGTCCGACGCGCCGGCCAAGCTCGGCGAACGAGACCCGCCCATCCATTTGCAGCTCGGAGAGTATCTTCCAATTGATCAGGTCCATGTTTGGTTCCAGGTCCATTTTTTCAACGCATTTTAGCATTCAACGGGTTTTGATACGATATTGCGTGCAATTGCGCATCGCCCGGTTCGTTCAACCCAATTGGTATGAGAATTTGCCGATCCCTCTTGTTGCTCCTGATCCTTGTTCCGTCGCTTCTTGTTTTCGGGCAGCCCGAAAACAATGAGAAGCGCGAAGCCGCTCTGCGCGCTTTCAACGAAGCGATCGCCCTCCGCAGCGAAAGGAAATACCTGTCGTATATCGCGGCGCTCGAGAAGTTCGAATTGTCGGTCCGGTTATACAAGGAGATCGGCGACGACCTGAGCGCGGCCCGATCTAAGCTCGGCGTCGGGTTGATCAAGAATCTCGTCGGTGAAACCGATCAGGCGCTCAAGATTTACGAAGAGGTCCTTGAAGTCTTTGAAAAGAACGGCGACGCGTCGATGCAGGCACGGACGCTCAACAACCTTGGAATTCTCTACAGCGATCTCGGCAACGGAACCAAGGCGGTTGAATCGCATCTGCGGGCACTCGAATTCCGAAGGATCGCGGGCGATCGTGAAGGCGAAGCCTCGACGATGAACAGCCTTGGTTTCGCGTATGCCGACATCGGCGAGCGGAAGTTGGCGCTCGATGCGTACACGAAAGCGCTCGCGATGCGTCGTGAAAGCGGCGACCAACGCGCGGAAGCGATCGTCCTCAACAATTTCGGAATGCTCTACAAAGAACTCGGAGATAGGACGCGATCGGCCGAGTACTTTCGTCAGTCGCTGGAACTGCGGCGGAAGACGGGCGATCGACTGGGCGAGTCAACGACGCTCAACAACCTCGGACTCGCGATCATGAGCGCAGAACCGGCGCGGGCGATCAAACATTTCGAGGAAGCCATTTCGATCCTCGCGGAGCTGGGATTCGATTCCCGTGATGCAAAGATCCTCAACAACATCGGAAATGCCTACCTGCGTCTCAATGATCTCAAAAAGGCGCTCGGCTACTTCAATTCCGCGCTCGCCGCTTACGAGAGATCCGGCGACAGGAACGGCATATCGACGGCGCTGAACAACATCGGATGGGTGAGCATCGAGAATCGCGCACCGCAGTTCGATGTCTTGAATCGTTCGTTGCTGCTTGCACGCGAAACGCAGGACCGCGGGCTCGAAGCGATCGTTCTGAGCAATCTGATGCGCGCTTACAACGAGGCGTCGTCACCGGCCGCGGCGATCTTCTTCGGCAAACAGTGCGTCAACAAATACCAGGAACTCCGCGCGGCGATCAAAGACCTCGACCGCGCGGTTCAGAAAACTTATCTGAGTTCGATCGCGGACGAATACCGTTACCTGATCGACATTCTGATCGCGAACGGCCGCTTCGAAGACGCGAACGCCGTGCTGCGGATGCTCAAGGACGAGGAGTTCTTCGGATTTGTCCGGCGCGACGCAGACGAGATTCGCGGACTTTCGCAACGCGCGGAATTGTCGCCGAAGGAAAAGGAACTTCTCGCGAAATACGCGGCGCTCGCCGATCGCGTATCGCAGATCGGAGTCCGGTTTCAAAAGCTCGACGACAAGCGCCGTCTCTTGCTTTCGCAGGACGGAAAACTCTCTGACGCCGAAGAGCAGGAGTTTCAGAAACTTTCCGCCGAACTGGCCGAGGCGAGCGCCGCCTTCAAGATCTTTCTCGAGAAAACGCTCGTCAACGACATCGGAACCGAGAACGTCCGGAAGATCAACGCCGACCGCCAACTGCAGTCAAAACTGCGACGGTTCGGGCCGGGCACGATCGCGATCTCGACGATCGTTTCCGATCAGCGCTATCGCGTCGTCGCCACGACGCCGACGGTTCAGGTAGCGGGCAAGACGGAGATCAGCGCAACCGATCTCAATAAGAAGATCTTCGCGTTCCGCAAACTTCTCGAAGACCCGGAATCCGATCCGCGGCCGCTTGGAAAGGAGCTTTACGATGTGATCGTGAAGCCGATCGAAGGCGTGCTGAAAGATACCGGAGCCGAGACGATCGTGTGGTCGCTGGACGGCACGCTGCGTTACATACCGATCGCCGCGCTCTCGCCCGACGGCAAGTCGTATCTCGTCGAGCGTTACAAGAACGTCGTCGTCACCGCGCAAACCCGCGACGATATCGGCGATCCGAACCAGAATCTGAGAGCGCTCGGGATGGGAGTTTCGAAGGAACAGACGGTTTTCTATCCCGATTATCCGGACGTGCCCGTGAAGTTTCAGTCGCTGCCGGGAGTCGAGACAGAACTCAAGTCGCTGATCCGCGATCCGAACGGCGCCGCCGAATCCGGGATCCTCTCCGGCCGCCGCTTTCTCAATGAATCGTTCACGCTCAAGAATCTGACCGATTCATTGGCGCGGCAGTCCGCCGATGGACGCAAAGAATTCACGGTCGTTCATCTGGCTAGTCATTTCCGGCTTGCCGGCGACTGGTCAGCGTCGTTTTTGGTGATGGGCAACGGAAAGATCCTCACGCTTGAAGAGCTCGGAACATCGCCGGTGCTCGATTTCTCGGATGTTGAATTGGTGACGCTGTCGGCGTGCAATACGGCGTCGTCTGAGGATTCGAACGGCTCGGAGGTCGAGAGCTTCGCAAGCCTTATTCAAACGCGAAACGCAAAAGCGGTCCTGGCGACACTCTGGGCGGTCGATGACGACAGTACGGCGGCGATCATGAATGCGTTCTACAAATACCTGAAGGACAATCCGAAGGCGACAAAGGCCGACGCGATCCGTCACGCTCAGAAGTCGCTGATCGCGGCCGGGAACGGTCGGTTCGCCCACCCGTCGTATTGGGCTCCATTCGTTCTGATGGGAAACTGGCGATAGCCGGCGTTTTCGGTCGAAAGTAGCCCGAACGACCACAATGCTTAAACTTTTCAGGTGAATGCGGATATTCGCTTCACAATGTCAATCACATACCCGCAATAAACAAATGAAGGTTATTCACATTGCTTACGAGTTCCATTAAAATATCTTATTCAACGATAATTGCGTGTTTAGCGTCAAAATATTGGTGGGAGATCTATTGCAATGCTGACAGAATCAGGAGTGACAACGGTTGCCGAATCGGCGGTTTCGATTTCGAACTATTCCGTGCGGGATGAAGATCTGCCGGCGTTTACGGATCTCGAATTCGAACACATCAACGAACTTCATCTGGACCATCCGGGCGCGAACGACGTCGATTACCGGAAACGCCGCGACTATATCGCCTCGCTTGCCAAGAACTTTCGCGAAACCGGCGTCATCACCGACGTTGAATACACGCCGCGTGAACAGCGCGTTTGGCGTTATGTCGCGGAGGAACTCGAAGAACTTCAGCAGAAATACGCGTCGCCGTTCTACTTGCGGGCGAAGTCGGATCTCGGAATCAGCACTGATCGCATCCCGCAATTGTCCGAGATGAACCGCCGTTTGAGAGAGCTGACGGGATTTCGGCTCGTACCGATCGAGGGACTCGTCGAGACCCGCGGATTTCTTTCGTGGCTTTCCTACCGGACGATGCTCTGCACGCAATACATCAGGCATCATTCGCAGCCTGCGTACACGCCAGAACCGGACATCGTGCACGAAGCGATCGGGCATATTCCGATGTTCACCAATCCCGCATTCGCCGACTTTTCGCAGTTCATTGGCCACGGCGCGCGGATCGCGAACGACCGCCAACTCGAGGAACTCGGACGGCTTTATTGGTTCACGGTCGAATTTGGGCTCGTCGAACACGAAGGCGGGATCAAAGCCTACGGCGCCGGATTGCTGTCGAGTTTCGGCGAGATCGAACATGCGTTCTCGGACAAGGTCGAGCGCCGTCCGTTCGTGCTCGAGGAAGTGATCAACCACGAGTACACTTACTCGGACATGCAGCCGGTCCTGTACGTCATTCCTTCGTACGCGGAGCTGAAGGAAGTGACACGGAAGTATATCGAGAGTTTTTGACGGGGATTGTCCTACAATAGCTGACAGCTATGAAGACAAATGTTCCCGCGGCGGATTTAGCCAAGGTGCTTCGCGTACTCGATGCGATGCGAGGCCAGAAGATCATTGAAAGATATGCCATCGGCGGCGCATTTGCCGCGGTGCTTCACTACGAACCGATTTCAACGGTGGATCTTGATATCTTTTTCCTTTATTCGGAAACTGACCGAACTCCGATTCTGAGTCTTGAGAAAATATATGAGTTCGCCAGGTCTGAGGGATTTTCATTCGATCACGAGTTCATCAATATTCACGGGTGGCTGGTGCAATTCGTTGAAGCGAGCCATAGTCCGCTTTGGAAGGACGCGGTAGAGAATGCAGATCATCTCGATATAGATGGAATTCAGGCCGCAGTGATCGGAAAAGAATATCTGATCGCAATGTGGCTGAATGCTGGGCGGGCCAAGGATTTCCTCAAGATCCAAATGTTCTTGGAGGGCGGAATCGTCGATCGTTCCGAACTGTCGAAGCTCCTCGGTCGTTACGGTTTGGCTGAAGAATGGAACAAGCAGAGTTGGAG
Source organism: Acidobacteriota bacterium (assembly GCA_029777145.1). Next base: position 5,519 of record JAKOSS010000933.1, read on the forward strand.
GTTCCAGAATGAGTAGCGATGAATTGAACGAGTATCAGGATCGCAAGAGATCGGCTCGAAAAAAGATAAGTACACTGTCGCCGATCGAGAAAATATCGTTGCTTGCCGACCTTCAGGAACAGTATTTCGCGGTGCTTTCGATTCGCGAGAAGACCGGCGGCAAGGCGATTCCGGACCGCTGGCGGAAATGGTACTCAGCGCGTCATCCTGATTTATCCGAACAAAGAAATGGATGAACTCTCTGAGAATCTCGTCGTTCTCTTGGTTCCGGTCGCACTTGGACTTTATTCGCTCGGCGTAGTTCATCTGACATTGTGGGCCAGGGGTTGGAACGGACGAACGAACACTTTCGCTGCTTCGTGGCGGTCGACGTTGGCCCTCTGGGTCGTTTCAGCAGCTGTCACGATCATTTTCAACAATAATGACCGAATGTTCGGGCGGATTTCCGGTACCGCGGTATACGTGATTCTTTTGTTCGTCGCTAACATGGGCACGATCGCTGGCGTTTTGGCGACGGTAAGAGGGCGTGGAAATGACAAGTTAACCTTGCTGAAATCCGAATTCGAGCCTACGGTCGGTGGCCCGATCCTGAGTACCGCGGCAATTGTCACGCTGGTGGCCATCGTTTCTTACGCAGGTTTGTTGGTTGCAGTCGGTGACATTCAAAACAGATATTTTCCGAAGCCGCCGGTTCAGTTCGGGATTTACGATCTTTAAGACTTTTTGAGAGGCAATTATGGACGAAAAGAATCCTTTGGGACTAAAGAAAATTCATCACGTCGAGTTTTATGTCGGCAACGCGAAGCAGGCAGAATTCTACTATCGCAAGGCGTTCGGGTTCTCGCGCGTCGCGTATTCCGGACTCGAGACCGGCAATCGCGAAACGACGAGCTACGTCATGCGCCAGAACCGGATCAATTTCGTTCTGACGACGCCGCTTTCGCCCGATCATCCGGCTGCCGATCACATCAAACTACACGGCGACGGCGTCAAGGACATCGCGTTCCTCGTCGAGGACGCCGATCAGGCGTTCAGCGAAGCGATCAAGCGCGGCGCGAAAGCTTTCATGGAACCGCACGACTGGCAGGACGAATTCGGAAACGTCCGCCGCGCGGCGATCCACACCTACGGCGACACGATCCATTCGCTGATCTCGTACAACAACAACAACGGGCACAATTATTCAGGTCCGTTTCTTCCGGGATTCACGGCCCAGGAAGTCGCCGGCGAAGAGGTTGGGCTGCAGCTCGTCGATCACATCGTCGGCAATGTCGAGCTCGGCAAGATGAACTCCTGGTGCGACTTTTATCGCGATGTCATGGGCTTCACCCGTTACATCACGTTCGACGACAAGGACATTTCGACCGAGTACTCGGCACTGATGTCGATCGTCATGTCGGACGGCGGTCACAACATCAAGTTCCCGATCAACGAACCCGCGGAAGGCAAGGGCGGAAAATCGCAGATCCAGGAATATATCGACTTCTACAAATCCGCCGGAGCGCAGCACGTCGCGTTGCTCTGCAAGGACATCCTTCACACGGTCGCGAAGTTGCAGGAAAACGGCATCGAGTTTCTCCGCGTGCCGGACGAGTATTATGAAGAAGTGACGGCGCGCGTCGGTGAGATCGATGAGGACATCGAGGACCTGAAACGGCTCGGACTTCTTGTCGACCGCGACGACGAAGGCTATCTCCTTCAGATCTTCACGAAACCGGTCGAAGATCGTCCGACCGTCTTTTACGAGATCCTTCAGCGCAAAGGCTGCAAAGGCTTCGGCAAGGGCAACTTCAAGGCGCTCTTCGTTTCGATCGAGGAAGAACAGCGGCGAAGGGGAAATCTCTAGGGAGTAGGTAGTAGACGGTAGACAGTAGGTCGTAGTCGGTAGAGGGTTTGCAGTAAGCAGTAAGCAATAAGCAGTAAGCAGTAGGCGCAATTGGCAGTAGAAGGCGATGTCTTGCCGACCAACAACCACCGACCACTGACCACCGACCACCGAAGCATATGATTCCAACAGCAAGCGAAACAGCTCTTAAGTACCAGTCCGGATTCGGCAACGAGTTCGCGACCGAAGCCGTCAACGGCGCGCTCCCGATCGGACAGAATTCGCCTCAAAAAGCACCGCTCGGACTTTACGCCGAACAGTTTTCGGGCACGGCGTTCACGGTCCCGCGGGCGTGGAACAAGCGCACCTGGGAATATCGCATCCGTCCGTCGGTTTTGCACCGTCCGTTCGAGCGGATGGACAACGGCGATTGGGTCAGCAAGTTCGACACCGAAAACGTCACTCCGAACCAGCTTCGCTGGAATCCGGTACCTGTTCCCGAAGCAGAGACAGATTTCGTCGACGGCATCGTTTCGATCGCCGGCAACGGCGACCTTTTCTCGCAGGCCGGCATCGGTATTCACGTCTATTCCTGCAACGCGTCGATGACCGACCGGTTTTTCTACAACGCGGACGGCGAGATGCTGGTCGTTGCCGAGATGAACCGGGTTCGATTCCTGACCGAGCTCGGCATTCTTGAGATCGGTTCGGGCGAGATCGCCGTCATCCCGCGCGGATTGAAATTCCGCGTCGAACTCCCTGACGGCACGGCGCGCGGCTACATCTGTGAAAACTACGGCGCAATGTTCCGTCTTCCCGACCTCGGGCCGATCGGTGCCAACGGACTCGCCAATCCGCGCGATTTTGAAACGCCGTTTGCATGGTACGAAGACCGTGAAGGTGACTTTGAGCTCGTCGCGAAATTCGCCGGAAATCTTTGGCGATGCCATGTCGGGAATTCGCCGCTCGACGTCGTCGCCTGGCACGGCAACTACGCACCGTACAAATACGATCTGCGCCGGTTCAATACGATCGGTTCGATCTCATACGATCATCCCGACCCGTCGATCTTCACCGTCCTGACGTCGCCTTCGGGTGAACCGGGCGTCGCGAACTGCGATTTCGCGATCTTCCCGGACCGCTGGCTGGTCGCCGAAAACACGTTCCGGCCGCCGTGGTACCACCGCAATTACATGTCGGAATATATGGGACTTTGCTACGGCCAGTACGACGCCAAGGAAGAAGGATTCGTCCCCGGCGGCGGGTCGCTCCACAACTGCATGTCCGCGCACGGACCTGACGTCGAGGCGTTTGAGAAGGCGTCGAACCATAGCCTCGAACCGCAGAAACTTTCCGGCACGATGGCCTTTATGTTCGAGTCAAGATATTTGATCAGACCGACCTCATACGCGCTCGAAGGCGGTCTGCTTCAGTCCGACTATTACGAATGTTGGCAAGGACTTAAAAAACACTTTAAGATATAGGGGAATTTCAGGCTTACGACCAAAATTACCCCATGGTTGAAAACACCAAAGATTCGGTTCGCGCGTTGCTCTCCGACGCCATCGACTACGCCGGGCTCTTTCCGCCCTCGCAGGTGGCGATGCAAGAAGCCGTACTGAACTACGCGACTTACCGGGCAAGCAACTATCGCTGGATGCTCGGAAGGTTCGTGCTCCCGGTGGCGCGCATTGACGAATTCCTTGAATGTGCACGCGATTTCATCTCCCGTGAAACCTACGATCCTTGGCGCCTGAGCATCCTCGCCGGCGAAGACATCAATCAAACGATCCGTCAGATCGAGGACTTCAACGTCAAGAACTCTCCGCACGCGATCTGCGACACGCTCGAAGTGAGGGCCGTAACCGAGTCGAAGATCCAGAATACTGCCGCTGCACTTCCGGATTTTCTGACCGCATATTTTGAGATTCCGACCGATAACCGTTTGGCGGATCTAGTCACCGCCCTCGCCGTCCACGGCCAACGCGCGAAGATCCGTACCGGCGGGATCACCGCCGGTGAGTTTCCGCCGGTGAGAACCATCATCCAGTTCATGCGGGTGTGCCTGGCGGCGAACGTTCCGTTCAAAGCGACCGCCGGTCTCCATCATCCGCTCCGTTGCTTCAAGCCGCTGACGTACGAGGCGAACGCGCCGATGGGAACCATGAACGGCTTTCTGAATCTGTTCCTCGCAACCGGATTCGCGTATGCGGGTTACCAGACGACGATCCTGGAGGAGATTCTCGAGGACGAGTTCGAAGAGAGTTTCGTTTTCACGGATGAAGGCGTCGCGTGGCACGGCGATTATTATCTGAGTACCGAGCAACTCGAACTGGTCCGGCGGCGCTACATCGGTTCCTTCGGCAGTTGCTCGTTCATTGAGCCGATAACCGATCTGCAGGCGATCGGACTGCTCTGAAACCTGTGGCAATTTCCCGTAAAGTCAAGCTATGCTATGATTTGTTCGGATACTTCCGGACCTCGACGCAACGTCGATAAGTATATGAAATTCTGCCCTACCTGCGAGACTCGATACGACGAAGAAATCCTGCGATTTTGTACAAAAGACGGTACGCCGCTGATCGACGAGGATCAGCCGAATTTCGTCGATTCAAAGGAGGTCGGGTCCACTGAGGAAGTCGATTTCGGTGAGGAGACGATCATTCGGACGGAACGCCGCGATGTCCCGAAACCGCCGCCGGAACCCGACATCGATCGGAGCGAAGCTCCGCGGATCGTGATCTCGACAGCCGAAGAAAAGCAAGAGCAGCGCGTCCGGGCGAGGGCCATTCCGCCGTACCAGCCGATGCCGCAGAAACCGAACACTGCCAAGGTCGTTGTTCTCACGATCGTCGGCACAGTCGCGGTACTCGCGTTCGGACTTTTGTTGTTCTATTTCCTTCGCACCGACGACAATTCGGCGAACACGAACGTCAATACGAATCCGCCGAACACGAACGTGAATCTGAACACGAACTTCAACGTCGGAAATTTCAACTACAACACAAATTCAAACATCTCGTTCAACAGCAATCTCGGTTTGAATCTGAATACGAACGTCAACGCCAACCGATCGCCGTCGCCGACACCCAAATTGAGCCCGAGCCCGAGCGCGTCGCCGAGCGTTTCGCCGACCACCAATTCGAATCTTGACGTTCCCGCAAACACGACGATGGGAACGCCGCGACCAACTGCGACGCCCGCATCTCCGCCGCCGGGCCGGCCGACGAACACTACTCCGACGGTTCGACCGAATTCAAACTCGAATCACCAATAAGACTGAATTTATCGAAGATTGAGGCCGCCGAGAGCGGCCTTTTTTATCTGCCGCGAAGGCTGAGAGCTTTTTCAACCGCTTTGCGCGGATCGATAACTCCCCAACCTTGCCGGTCAACTTCGTAGTGCGGGAGGCGTTCCGCCGTTGAGATGAGAATACGCTTTACCTGCTGCGGCGTCAGTTCGGGGTTTGCCTCAAGCATTTGCGCGATCACGCTCGAGACGATCGGTGCCGCGAACGAAGTTCCGTCGACGTACTTGTAATGCGCGGTGATCACGCTTTCCCGGCGGAGTTTCA
>JAKOSS010000934.1 GCA_029777145.1 Acidobacteriota bacterium
GATTGGTCGATCAGGGGATTCGGCCCTTCAATGCGATCACGCAGATCGATTACTCGCTGCTGTTTACCGCCGCGGCCGCGATCTTCAATTACCGATTTCTTCGAAGCCGCATCGGAGCCGTGAGCGCGATCCTTTTTGCCTGGTTCTTTTTCGTGTTGTTCATCACGGTCGGATTTGCGTCGATGACAGATCTCCGTGACCTCTACCTCGGAACCAGAACCGGAATGCACGATGTCGGAACCGCGTCGATCTGGATCAGGTACGTCTCGTATTTCTGCGCCGGAATCCTGCTTTTCGCGCTTTCGAAGTACGCATCGGATCCGGAGATCCCCGGAATTCTGCCGCTCGGCGCCAAACGCGTCGTATTTAATGCGACGCTCCACTTGGTCGTCCTCGCGTGCCTTTCGAGCGAGTTGCTGAACCTGACCGACATTTTCGGCATCCGCGACAGCGAAAAACTCGGACTCAGCATTCTCTGGGGAGCGTACGCGCTCTTCGTACTCGCACTCGGGATCGCGCGCTCGCAGAAACACCTGCGGATCGGAGCGCTCGGACTGTTCGCCGTCACGTTGCTGAAGGTCGTACTTTACGATCTCGACAAACTCGGGACGCTCGCGCGAACGGCAGTCTTTGTCTCGCTGGGATTGCTGATGCTTGTCGCGGGCTATTTCTACAACAAGTTCGCGGATGTTATCTTCAAACAAGATGAATCGTAAGCTACTGATCCTGTTGCTTTTGTTGGCCGCGATCGCCGCGTCGGCGGAGATCGGGAACTTCGCGCTCAAGCGTGAGATCGTGGGGGCCGAAACCGGCTGGCACAAGATCGTGCTTCCGGACGACATTTACGCCAAGATCTCCGGCGGCATGACGGACCTGCGTATTGCCGGCGTCCGGCCAAACGGCGAGCGATTTGAGGTTCCCTGCCTTTTGCGGCAGACGGTCGAGGCGAAAGAGATCCCGGTTGAATTCAAGGTCATCAATCAGGTCGCGGGAAACGGCGGTCGGTTCATCACGTTTGAGGTTCCGGGTGCGGAATCGCTGAACCAGATCGACCTCTCGTTCGGCAAGGAGAACTTCGACTGGCGCGTCCGGCTCGAAGGCAGTTCCGATCAGACACAATGGTTCAAGATCCTCGATGATTATCGGATCGTCGCGTTCAAGAACACGTTCACGAGCTATACGTTTACGACACTGCGGTTTCCGGACGCGAAATACAAGTACCTTCGCCTGTTCGTGCCGTCTAAGGACGATCCCGATTTCGGACGAGCGTCGATCATGAGAACCGTCTCGAACAGCGACGCCCGCCGACGTTACCCGGTCAAGTCGTTCAAGGTCACGGAGGACACAACATTCCGTGTTTCGGTGATCGATCTTGAGCTCGAAAACAAGGTCCCGCTCGATTTCATGAAGGTCAGCGTCAGCGACCAGATCGATTTCTACCGGCCGATCTCCGTCGAGTATGTTTCCGGGTCGAACGCCGACAACCAACCGGTCTACACGCGCGGCGCGGCGGACATCTTTTCGTCGTTCGATCCGAACGGCTTCAAGTTTCCGGTTTTCGTCGCCGATAAGCTGCGCGTCTCTGTCAGCAATCAGGACAATCCGCCGCTGCACTTCGAATCGTTCGAGTTTGCCGGCACGACCTACGAACTCGTCGCCCAATTTCCCGAAAACGCTCGTTATTTCCTTCTTTATTCGAAGCCGGAAACGCCGAAACCGCAGTATGATCTGGCGAACTTCAAGGACAAGGTTCCCGACGAGATTCCGGCGGCGACGCTCGGGCCAGAAGAAGTGAACGACGACGCACCGGCGTCGAGCATTATCGGGTCAAGCCCGCTCTGGATCTGGCCGGTGATGATCGCCGCGATCGCGCTGATGGGATTCTTCGCGTTCAGAATGCTCAAGAAGTAGGTATTTCAAAACGGAAAGGTATTGCCCGCGAAATACGCCAAAAACGCAAAAAAGAGTCAGAAACACGTTTCAATCCTTTCGTCGATTAGCGGTGACCGGGTCTCAGAACGAATCCAGCCCGCTCTGAAATTACGGGTCAAGACCGCGGGCATTTTCGCGTTTTTGGCGTGTTTCGCGGGAGCATCACCGCGGAATGAGCGCCTCGACAAAGTCACGGACCTGTTCAATATCATTTGTGCGGGCGAGTTCGGCGACGATCGCCGATCCGACTACCGCCGCGTCCGAGTATTTCCATGTTTCCCGGACTTGATCGGAACTCGAGATTCCGAAACCGACGGCGATCGGCAGGTCGGTGAAATTCCGAAGACGTCTGACAAGCGATTCCGCGTCGCCGCTCAGTGCGTCCCGAGCGCCCGTCACGCCTGCGCGTGAAACCGCATAAACGAAACCGCTCGCGGCGGCGCAGATCTTCTGAAGACGCTCGTCGCTGGATGTCGGCGCGGCAAGCATGATCAACGAAAGTCCTTTTTGGTCGAGGATCGCGCGGAATTCCGCCGATTCCTCCGGAACGAGATCCGTCACCAAAAGCCCGTCGACTCCCGCGGATCTCGCGGCTTCAGCGAATCGCTCAAGACCGAACTGGAGGATCGGATTGTAGTAACTGAACAGGATCAGCGGCGTCTCGAAGCCGTCGGCGCGAAATTCGGCGACGAGCCTGAGTATCGACTCAAGATCGATCGGGTTCTTGAGTGCACGCTCGGACGCCGCCTGGATCGTCACGCCGTCGGCGACCGGATCAGAGAACGGAACACCGAGTTCAATGACGTTCGATCCGCTTTGCGCCAGTACCCTCAGCAAATCTGCGCTGACTCCGAGATCCGGGTCGCCGGCTACGATAAACGGAATGAACCCGCCGCGGCTTTGGCTCCTGAGACTCTCGAATTCTGTGGAAATTCTATTTTTCATCGTTTCTTCGGATTTGCGATTTTGGATTTGGGACTTTGGATTGAAGTCTTCGGTACCGGAGAGTCGATTTGCCAGTCGCTACCGCTCCCGGTTCTGACATCCCTGCTCCTGACCACTGACCACTGA
>JAKOSS010000935.1 GCA_029777145.1 Acidobacteriota bacterium
AGATCCAGCGGTTCATTCCGGCCGAACTGCGAAACTCGATGCTCCGCCGCCGTCCGCAATGGTTCGCGGACGAGGAATACGGTTTCAAGGGGATCGCGAAGGGCGCGGCGGACGTCGTCAAAGCCGGCGGGCGCGTCGGGATCGGCGGTCACGGGCAGTTTCAGGGTCTCGGCTATCAGTGGGAACTTTGGGCGATGCAGTCCGGCGGAATGTCGACGCACGAAGCGCTGCGGGTGGCGACGATCTTCGGCGCCGAGGCGATCGGACTCGCGCAGGACATCGGTTCGATCGAGCCCGGAAAGCTCGCGGATCTCGTTATCTTCGACAAAAATCCGCTGCTCGACATCCGGAACACCGAATCGATCTCGTTCGTTATGAAAAACGGCGAGATGTTTGATTCGAACACGCTCGACCGGGTCTATCCGACCGACCGCAAACTCGAGAAGCAATATTGGTGGGACACCGATCCGAAGTAACTGCTCAGTGGTCAGTGGTCGGTGGTCAGTGGTCGGTGGTCGGTGGTCAGTGGTCAGTGGTCAGTGTTTGGAGTTCCGCGTTTACGCGGCCTTTCGTGTTCCTTCGTGCTACTTCGTGGATAGATTTCTTGTCCACAAAGGAACACGAAGAAACACGAAGGTATTTGCTTGGCGGGCGTCGCGATCTTTGCTTGAGAAACATGTCGTGTTCCTTCGTGGATCGTAATGAGAATCGTTTCGAGAGTCTTCTTTGCCGTGTTCGCCGTCTTCGTGCCGTTCCTGATCTACGGATTCGGCACGGAGACGATCCACGCGCTCGGGAAATTCTCATTCTCAAACGCCCGCTGGCAGGCGTTTTTGATCGGCGCGGCGACGTTCGTGCCGACGATCTTTGTCATGCGACGCGTCCTGCCGGCGACGTGGGCGTGGCTCGAGACGTTCGAGCACGAACTGACGCATCTCATCGTCGGGTTGCTCTTCCTCAAGGTTCCGGTCGGATTTCGGGTCAGCGCACATTCCGGCGGCGAGGTCAAACACGTCGGTTGGGGAACCACCGGACAGACCTGGGTAACGCTCGCACCGTATTTCCTTCCGACCGTTTCGATCTTCGTCGTGCTGATCGCTTGGGTATTCTCGATCGGGACCGGCTATTTGCTGATCGCTCTCGGCTGGACGACCGCGTTTCACCTCGTGACCAACTGGGCGGAGACGAGTTTCCGTCAGCCTGACCTCAAGAAAGCCGGACTCCTGAAAACACTGATCGTGCTGCCGGTGATGAACCTCGTCTGCTACGGCGCGGTCATCGCGTACGTCGCCGCCGGCGTCAGCGGCCTCTCCGGATTCTGGGCCCATGCCTTTGCGAGAAGCTACGAACTATTGAGGGCGGTAAAGTAAAAAGTAAAAAGTGGAAAGTCAAAAAGCCGCGACAACCCCATACGTTCATTGGTTCTTGGCTGTTATCTTTTACTTTTTACTTTACCCTTTTTACTTTTTTACTTTCCCCTTTTCACTTTTTACTTCACAAGAACCGTTTCCGTCGCCGAGCGCCCGAATGTCTCGGGGGAATACATCTCCTCGGCTTTCAGCGGCGGCGCGATGAACTCGCCCGGAGTCGTCGCGCGGACGACGTACGAGTACTCGCGCAAACCGCCCGACAGCAGCGACTTGAACAGTTCCGCGCGATTGTCGCGCAGGTTGATGTGATCGTACCAGCGAAAATTCCGTGATTTCGGATCGGCCGGAACGCGTTCGCTGACGACCAGATCCGGATTGATGATCTCGAAACCCGCCGGAAGATTGTCAACCAACGCGACATGATAACGGGG
>JAKOSS010000936.1 GCA_029777145.1 Acidobacteriota bacterium
AAACCCGCAGACCGCAGGCATACATCAATTCCAGGATCGCGCGGTCGCGCAAGCCGATTTCTCCTGAAACGTCAGGCACCAACAACAGATTCTCGATCTCCGCCCGGTTGAGGAATTTCGGCAGATAAAATCCCTTTTGCGGAGCGTCAAGGTCCTCGGCAGGATTCTTGCCGATATGTCCGTCGAACATCAAAAATTTGTAGAATCCGCGGAGCGTGCTCGTGATTCTGTTAACCGAGGTCGGGGACAAACCCTCGCGCGAGAGATCAGCGATGAATCCTCGCAGATCCCGCCGAGTTGCTTCGAGAAGTTCCAAACCATTCTCTTCTGCCCAATTCTTCAATCTCGTCAGATCGCGTAGGTAGCTTTCGATGGAATTCTTCGCCAATCCGCGTTCGACCCGCAAATAGGAAGCATATTCACCGAATGGATCTCGCTTGTTTGAAGTATCGGAGGACATTTTGAAGCAAGGCGATCGACTTCAGCCCGCGCCTTCATCTTAGGAACCGGACGAACAAAAAGCAATCAAATTTTCCTCTTCGCCAACAACGTGCCGGTCAACTTCTTCGCCGCCGCGTGCTGTTCTTCGAAGAACGGGAATCACGCCGAAAACGGCGCGCAATCGCGTTCGTAATTTTTTTTTGAGGTGGTTTCAGGCGTTTTTACGCCTTGTAGGACGAACGTGAGAACGGCCAAAGAATTCCTCTGCCGAACGAAGGGCGAGGGCTTCCCGAGAAGAATCACGAGGAGATCAATCGATGAGCAATCAACGCAACGCACTATTTCGGCAATTAGTATCGCTCTCTTTGTTGTTGTCCATTTTCTTGCTTTACGGTGTTCCGCCAACGGCGAGTGCACAGAAACCGATTCCGCGAAACGCCACGAAACCTGAAATCCGAGGCGAAACCAAGGATCGTTCAGCCACCAGGGTTGTTGCTTCAAAACCGGACGACGACGCGGGGATGATTTATCTGAACGCCGAAAAGCTCGATGTTGCCTCTGAAAAGGCGGAGACGTTGCGGCACGTTGATCTGTCCGGATTTTCGGGAAAGCGACTTCATTTGGTGAAGTTCGACGGTCCGATCCGGCCGACCGGTTTCAAATTTCTGAAGAACACTGGCGTCGAGATCGTCGATTACATTCCGAATTTTGCTTATCTCGTATATGGCGACATGCCAAGTCTCCAAAGATTGCGCGAACTGTCCGGCAAAGAGCCGACTTCGATCTCCTGGGACGGGGACTTTCCGACCGAATTCAAGCTGCAGCCCGGCGTGTTTCGCCATGACGAGGCGAGCGGCGAGATCAAACCCGGTACCGAGCGATTCACCGTCCAGCTATACCGGGACGAAACGGCTAACGCCGGCACGCTGGCCTTGTTGGAAAACCTGACGCTGGACGGAGCGGAGAATCGTTCCGAGATCGGCCATTACGTCAACATTACGGCGAAGCTCGACGCAGACGGCATCCGGCAGATCGCCGAACGCCCGGACGTGATCTCGATACAGCCATTTGTCGAACCGCGATTGAACGATGAGCGGCAAGACCGGATCATCACCGGCTACGCCCAGAGAAATCGTTTGATCCCTGGAAACTATCTCGATTATCTGGCCGGCAAAGGCTTTACCCAGGCGCAGTTCGACACGTCCAATTTTGTCGTGAATGTTAGCGATTCGGGCATCGATTCCGGAAATGCGGATATTTCAGGGACACCGAATCCGAATACCGAGTTCACGATGTTCAGACTGGGAGATCCGGGCAGCATCAGCCGGATCGTTTATGCACGTCCCTACGGCATCGCGACTCAGGCCGATACGCAGGGATGCGCCGGGCACGGCACCGTGAACGCGACCATCATCGGCGGCTACGTTCCGTCGGGCGGAATCTTTGGGGCGTTCCCGCACGCCGACGCCGAAGGCTACCGCTACGGATTGGGCGTCGCGCCGTTCGTCAAGGTGGGAAGTTCGACGATTTTCAGGAGTACAGGCACATATGCAAATCCGCTTCTCCAGAATGTTGAGGCAGAGGCGTTCCAAAGTGGCTCGAGAATCAGTTCGAACAGCTGGGGCGCGGCGGTCAGCGGCGCGTACAACTCGGATTCGCAGACGTTCGATTTTCTCGTCCGCGACGCGCAGCCAAGCAATTCAAGCGTTCCGACGCCGGGGAATCAGGAGTATGTGATCATCTTCTCGGCCGGAAATTCAGGTCCCGCCGGTCAAACTACCGGTTCTCCGGGAACGGCGAAGAACGTCATCGCGGTCGGCGCGTCCGAATCCATCCAAACGAACCCGTACACTGACTTTTGCGGCACGACGGGTGCGGACGCCGACAATTCCGCCGATATTGCAGGTTTTTCGAGCCGTGGGCCGACTGCCGACGGTCGGAAAAAACCCGATATCGTCGCGCCCGGCACGCACGTCACGGGCGGAGTCTATCAGCAAAATGCCGCGGGTCCGGTTTCGGGCAACGGCACCGCGAACAGTTGCTTCACCGGATCAGCGGTCTGCGGCGGCGATCAAAGTGCGAATTCGATCTTTTATCCGACCGGGCAGCAATGGTACACGTCGTCTTCCGGAACGAGCCACTCGGCTCCGGCGGTTTCGGGTGGCGCGGCACTCATTCGACAGTACTTTATCAATCAGATGCTCACACCGCCGTCGCCGGCGATGACCAAAGCCGCCCTGATGAATTCAACGACCTATCTGACGGGAGCTGCCGCCAACGACGATCTTTGGTCGAACAATCAGGGAATGGGACTTATGAATCTCGATCGCGCATTCAGCTCAATTGCCTCGGCGTCGTTGCTGCGCGATGAGAATTCCGCCGACCGATTCACAGGTTCTGGTCAGACTCGGAGCTTCAACTTCACCTTGAACGACGGAAGCAAGCCGTT
>JAKOSS010000113.1 GCA_029777145.1 Acidobacteriota bacterium
CGATCCGAAACTGAGCGAGCACCCGACCTGATGCGGATGCCCGATGTCCTCGCCGTCACGCGTCTCGATCGGAAATCCGCGGGTTACGAAATTACCGCCGGCCGTCATGATCGGCAGCAGCACCGGACGCCGGAGCCGCTCCTCGTATCTGTATGACGTGAAAAGCTTTCCGTCGATCATAACGTCGACGCGCGAACGCGAAGGTTCGCTGACGAGATCGATCCGCTGCGCAAACGTCGTTCCGGCGGAGATCGCGATGAGGCTCAGGATCAAAAAGACACGATTCAACCTGGGATACGAAAACCAATTTCGCCGACGACCAGCGCGGAGATCCGCGGATCCTGTTTCTGATTTATCCGCGTAATCCGCGGCAAATTGACCTACTGCGTTCTGTCGATTCATTTCTTGACTTCAGGAGCTTTCGTCGGAACGGCCGTCATCGTGCTCGATTCGTCCTTCTTGTCCGTTCCCACCAGCGATTTCCCGTCAGGCGCCGTCGCGACATACTTTCCCGAAGGAGTTTGCAGCAGAACATTCTGTCCGCTGACGACGATCTTGAAAACGCATTCGGTCTCGACCGAACCGCGGATCGGGACGCGATGAATTTTGCCGTTCGACGGGTCCTCGCGAAGCAACGACTGACCGAAAATTAGCTTTACCTCGTCGCCGCTGCTCAACTGATTGCCGTTCAGATCGATCAACGTGAACGTCTGATTCGGCCCGATCGCATCCGCCGAAGCGTCCATTCCGCCCTGCGGAACCATGCCCATGAACTTGCCGTTGGCGAACTTGAAGGCGACCGTGTAGGCGGTCGGCTGCGACTTCGGCGCGATCGCCTGAATGTCGAACGGCGTCGCGTTCTTCGCGTCCGGGGTAGTCACGAGCGAGGTTCCGTCAACGGAGACGAACTTTCCCGATGGCGCCTCGAGCGCGATCAATTTGCCGCGGACCCGCAGTTTGAAAATGCACTCCGCTTCGATCGCGACCCTTGCCGGGAGCCGGTTGATCGCGTTCTTATCCTTGTCTTCGTGCCACAACGACTCTTCCATCCGAAATTTGACGGAATCGCCGTCGGCGACCTTCCCGCCGTTGATGTCGACGAGGAGAAATGTCTGTTTGGCGGTTATCTCTTCTGCTGCCACGTCAAGCCCGCCGTTGGCGGCCTGTCCGACGAACTTGCCGTTTGGGGCTTTCAGCGAAACCGGAATTTCGGGTGTCTGCTGCGCAACCGCCGCGACGGCCGCGGCAAGTACACAGAATGCGATGAAAATTGGCCTAATCAAGATGAAAAACCTCGCGCAATTCAATTGAAACGGGACTGTTGTCCGGGTTGACCGGCATGAGGTCCGCCATATACGCCCACCAGCGCTTGCAGACGTCGGTCGCGGCGATCGCCGCCCAGAGTTCTTCGGATTCGATCTCCGCATATCCGAACAGCCGGTGCGAACTCTCGTCGAGAAAAATCGAGTAATTGCTGACGCCGTGGGCGCGCAGAACGTCCGCCAGTTCGTTCCAGATCGGCCGATGGCGACGCTCGTATTCCTCGTGCGCGTCCGGATTGACGGACATTTGGAACGCTTTTCTGATCATTACTTCTCAAGCAGCGCCATCGCCGTCCAGGTGATCGCGGCCTGGCCGTGCAGATCGCCGGTTTTGCGCGCGCGGTCACGATAGTATTCGAGCGAAAATCCCTTGTTCGTCCCCTCGCAGACGTCCTTGATGTTCGCGTTCTCGTCGAGCTTTGAAACCAGTGCGAGCCACGCCTTGCGTGCAGGACCCGCGTACGTCTTGCGATCGAGCCAGCCCTTCTTGACGCCCTTGACCATCGCGAACGCGAACATGCCAGTCCCGGAAGTTTCCTCCCAAAAATCCCCGACGTCGATCAGCTGCCGCCAAAGCCCGTCCGGCGCCTGGTATTTCAGCAGCGACGCCATCATCAACCGGAAACTCTTCATGATCGAATCGTATTTCGGATGATTCTTGGGCAGGTCGCTGAGAAGTTCGGCCATTCCGGCGGCGAACCAGCCGTTGCCGCGGCTCCAGTAGTAGAACGAATCGTCGGCATGATGGAACAATCCGTTCTCTTTCTGTAGTTTTTTGAGATAAGCGTTCGCAGCGAGCGCGGCCCGGTCGAGATACTTCTTGTCGCCGGTCGCGCGGTAGGCCTGAACCTGAAGGATCGTGATCATGTACATGTCGTCGATCCAGTACCGCGCCTCGGCCGTGATCCCGTCGTCCGTCGTCTTGCTCCACTGTTTGTCGGCCATGTCGCGGCCGAACGTAAGATATCGCGCGTCCTTTGTCTGCAGGTAGATCTCGAGCGGAAGCGCGCCGACCATCGAATAATCGACATGGAACTGGTCGGAAATGTTTTCGCGTCCTTTCTCGGTCATAAAGCGGTCGAACTTCTTCACCAAGCGCGACTGCATGTCCTTGTCGTTCAGATCACGCGCGACTTTCAGCGAGCCGTACCAAGTGCAGATCTCGGGATAGATCACGAACTTGCGTTTGCCGCTTTCGAATTCAAACGAGCGCGCGACCCAGTTCTCCGCGAGGCGCTTTCCGACTTCGGCCGGCGACGTGCCCTTGTCCCATTTCTTGAACTCCGACTGCGCATTCGCCGCGACCGCGACAAGCGCGATCAGAAAAATCCCGATGATCGATCTTTTCAACATAATTCTCTTAATTCCCCAAAAGCTGAACCGAACTGTCGTTGATCTCGAACTTGTTATCCTTAAGCAAACGCAGGACTTCCGCTCCCGCAAGCAAAACCGGACCGTAGCCGTGCGCCGCGAACGGGCTCGTCGGCCGGAA
>JAKOSS010000937.1 GCA_029777145.1 Acidobacteriota bacterium
AACGGCGACTCGACCGGGCCGATCGCGAAATTCTACGAGTCGGTCTTGCCTCCGCTCTTGAACCCGTACTTGCCTTCCGGCGAGATCCTTTCGGATGTACTGATTCGGGTGACGAAGTTTGAATCGGCATTGCTTTACACTTTCATCAACGAAACCGGACGCAACTACGAGATCACGATGAAAGAGCCGGGCATCGGCTTTGAGATGAAGATCCAAGCCGGCCGCGCAAACATGCTGTTTGTTGATAAAAGAACCGGAAAGGTTTTGTCGAGAGTTTACTGAACAGTGAGCGAATCTTGCTACGGTCTACCGTCTACTTTCGGAATAACTGATAACTGATAGCTCATAACGGATAGGCCACTACCAGCTATCAGCTATCAGTTATCAGCTATCAGCTATTCCGGACAAATTAACCAATGAGATTCATAAAAGCAGTCATCCTGATACTTTTCGCAATTTTCGCCGTTTCCGCGCAGCCGGCTGACCTGACGCGTTGGGTCGATCCGCTGATCGGAACCGGCGGGCACGGGCACACGTTCCCCGGAGCGACGGTTCCGTTCGGTCTCGTCCAGCTTTCGCCCGACACGCGCGAGGACAATTGGGACGGATCCTCCGGATATCATTATTCTGACAAAACGATCTGGGGATTCTCGCACACGCACCTGAGCGGAACCGGAATTCCCGACTACTGCGACATCTTATTCGCACCGACGATCGGCGAACCCGAATGGTTCGCCAAATCCGGCGATGTCAGCGAGAACGGCTACGCGTCGACATTCAGCCACAAGAATGAGAAGGCCGAACCGGGCTACTACGCTGTCCGGCTGGATGAAGGAAATATCCTCGCTGAGATGACGGCGACGACCCGAGTCGGATTTCATCGTTACACTTTCCCGTCGACAAACGAGGCGAATCTGATCGTCGACCTCAAACATCGCGACCGCGTTCTCGACTTCGAGCTTAAGATCGTCGGCAACAACCGGATCGAGGGTTTTCGGCGCTCGAGTTCTTGGGCCAAGGACCAGATCATCTATTTTGTTGCGGAGTTTTCGCAGCCGTTCGAAGCGATCAAGAACGAAAACGAGGCGAAACAGGTCGCGCTCCGCTTTGACGCGAGCGAAGGAAAGCCGGTGATGGTCAAAGTCGCGCTGTCGCCGACCGGAATTTCGGGCGCGCGGCGGAATCTGCAGGCAGAGTTGCCGCATTGGAACTTCGAAAAGGTGCGCGCCGACGCCCGCGCCTCGTGGAACAAAGAACTCGGGAAGATCGAGGTTTCGGGCGGCACCGACGCGCAGATGACCAACTTCTACACCGCGCTCTATCACACCGCGATCCAGCCGAACGCGTTCGATGACTTCGACGGCGGATATCGGGGACTCGACGGCAAGGTCCACAGCGGCGACCCGAAATCGCGCAACTATACTATTTTTTCGATCTGGGACACGTTTCGCGCCGCGCATCCGCTTTACACGATCATCGATCAGAAACGCACCGCCGAATTCGCGAACACGTTTATCCGGATGTACGAGCAGGGCGGACGACTTCCCGTCTGGGAACTCGCGGCGAACGAGACCGACACGATGATCGGTTATCACGCCGTTTCGGTGCTCGCCGACGCGATGTCGAAGGGAATCAAGGGCTTTGATTACGAAAAGGCGTTCGAAGCGGCGAAGCACAGCGCGATGCTCGACCATTTCGGGCTCGAGGCGTACAAACGACGCGGTTACATCTCGATGGAAGACGAGCAGGAATCAGTCTCCAAAACGCTCGAGTATGCGTACGACGACTACTGCATCGCCGTCATGGCCCGGATCCTTAACAAGAAGGACGACGAAGCGGAGTTCTTGCACCGGGCGCAGTTCTACAAGAACCTGTTCGATTCGAAAACCCGGTTCATGCGTCCGAAACGCAACGGCGGCTGGGTCGAGCCGTTCGCGCCGGCCGAGGTGACTTTCCATTTCACCGAAGGCAATTCGTGGGTCTATTCGTTCTTTGTGCCGCAGGACGTGAGCGGATTGATGAAACTCAACGGCGGGCCCGACAAGTTCGCGGATCGTCTTGAAGAACTTTTCACGACGAAGGAGGAATTGTCGGGACGAGTTCAGCCGGACATCACCGGACTGATCGGCCAATACGCGCACGGCAACGAGCCGTCGCATCACATCGCGTATCTGTTCAATTACGCCGGACGGCCGTGGCGGACGCAGTTTTACATCCGCAAGATCCTCGACGAGTTTTACAAGCCGTATCCTGACGGCCTGATCGGCAACGAGGACTGCGGGCAGATGTCGGCGTGGTACGTCATGAGCGCGCTCGGATTCTATCAAGTGAATCCTTCGGATCCGACATACGCGATCGGATCGCCGATCTTCAAGTCGGCGACGATCCGGCTCGAGAACGGCAAGTCGTTCACGATCAGGTCGGCTAACGTCACGCCGCAGAATGTTTACGTGCAGTCGGTGAGACTCAATGGCAAGCCGCACCACAAATCGTTCTTCACTCACGCGGATCTTGAAAACGGCGGAACGATCGAGTTCACAATGGGGCCGACGCCGAATCGGAGATGGTTCACCGCGGCGCCGGTTTCGATGATCGACCGCGAATCGCCGGCAGTTCCGACGATCGACGCGCCGCGGAGTTTTGAGGGCACGGCGACGGTGACGATCTCGAGTCCTGATGCGAACGTGAAGATCTTTTACACGACGAACGGCAGCGATCCCGACGGCGGCGAAGGCGTGGTTTACGAAAAGCAGTTCACGCTCGACCATTCAGCAAAGGTCCGCGCGATCGCGATCGACCCGCGCGGTGTTCGAAGCATCCCCGTCGAGGCAGAACTAACAAGAATGCCGCACGATTGGGACGTCAATATCTCGTCGACCTACAGCCGGCAATACACGGGCGGCGGACCGCGAGGATTGATCGACGGCATTCGCGGCACGGTGAACTTCGCTTCCGGCGAATGGCAGGGCTATCAGGGCCAGGACTTCGTCGCGGTGATCGACATGAAACGCCCGACCGAGATCAAAGAACTCGGCGGCGGATTCCTGCAGGTCGCGCGATCGTGGATCTGGATGCCGACGAAGATTGAGTTCGAGATCTCGAACGACGGAGCGAACTTCAAACCTGTCGCGGAGATCGTGACCGACGTCGCGCCGGAAAATATGGATCACGTCGTGCGTGATTTCACGAAGGAGATCATTCCCGTTTTTACACAATATGTCCGCGTTACGGCCCGCAATCTCGGCAAGATCCCCGCGTGGCATCCCGGCGCCGGCTACGACGCGTATATCTTTGTGGATGAGATCATTGTGAAGTAAGTTGGGAAGCCGCCTGAAGGCGGAACTCCAAACTTTTCTGCTAATATTCCGACATTATGAAAAAGCTCGCATTACTCGTTTTCGTCATCCTTCTCCCGACGTTCGTTCTTGCCCAGGATTACTCGGCGAAGCTCGCCGAGATCGACGCCTACGCCGAAAAGACGCGCGCCGAGTGGAACGTCCCCGGACTTGCCGTCGCGATCGTCAAGGACGACAAGGTGATCTTTGCCAAAGGTTACGGCGTCCGCGACATCAACAAGCCGGACAAGGTCGATGCCGACACGCTGTTCGCGATCGC
>JAKOSS010000011.1 GCA_029777145.1 Acidobacteriota bacterium
AGACATCGACCTCGCCGCGCTACCCGATAACCCCGCGAAAGGTACGCGAAGCGGTATTCAAGATTCTTTTCAGAAAAATCAGGGCGAAGAGATTTCTAGATCTTTGCGCCGGATCGGGAATGATCGGGCTTGAGGCGATATCGCGCGGATCGATCATTTCAACGTTTGTCGAGCGGTCGGCGAAAATGTGCGGGTTGATTCGCAAAAACCTCGAGTCGCTTGAGATAAAGATCGGGCACGGTGAGATCGTGGAGATGGAGGTTGAGCCGTTTCTAAAGAAGATGGCGAAACGCCGCCGAACGTGGGACGTGGTCTACTTTGAAGCGCCCGCCGGCGAGAATTACGACGGAATCGTAAAGTTCCTGAGTCGCGGAACCGCAGTTGCGCCGGGTGGAACCGTCGTCATCGAGCACCCGTCGGAAGTCTTCATGCCCGAGCGCCTTGGCGCGCTCAAACGCTGGCGTGTGGTCGTTCAAGGTGACCGCGCGATCAGTTTCTTCGAGCGTCGTTGACCCGTCGGACCTCCTCGCGGTTCGCCGCCGAATTTCATGAGAATCATTGCAGGCGCATTCCGGGGGCGTGTACTCAAGAGTCCGGCCGGAGACCGAACGCGTCCAACCTCAGACAGACTCCGGGAGACGCTTTTCAATATCCTTGCTCCTCGTTTGACCGAGTCGACGCGATTCCTTGATTTGTGCGCGGGAACCGGGGCGATCGGTATCGAGGCCCTTTCGCGCGGCGTCGGATTTACGGCATTCGTCGATAAATCGCGACGCGCATGTGCGTTGATCGAGGAGAATCTCGATTTGCTTGCAATTGAGGAAAGCCGCACCGACATCGTGTGCGCGACGGCCGAATCCTATCTCGGGCGCGATGCTGCCAACCCCTGGGACATCGTCTACTTCGATCCGCCGTACTCCCATAATTACGGTCCCGCATTGCACGCCATCGGTCACCGTGCGGAAGAACTTCTATCCGAAGACGGCGTGCTTGTCGCCGAACATCACTTCAAACATCCGATACCCGAAATGTCCGGTTCGATCCGCCGTTGGCGGATCGTCAAGCAGGGCGAATCGTGCCTCAGTTTCTTCGAACCTTCCTAATTGTATAGTTGACTACGTTTGTGTCGGCATTTATTATGTAGCTCGCTACATATGACTGACAGAAACGATTTCATCGCAGGTTTGGGATTGCTCGGTTTCGTGACGCGACTCAAGCGGGTCAGTGATTCCATGCTCCACGACGGCCGCCGGCTTTACCGGCAATTGGGAATGGACATCGAACCGAACTGGTACGTGGTTTTCCGGCTTCTTGAACATCAGGGACCGTTCACGGTCACGGAGATCGCTGACCGGGTCGGAGTTGCGCATCCGTCGATGATCCAGATCGTCAACAAGATGATCAAGGCGGGCTATCTTGAGGAGACCCGGGTCTCAACCGACAGCCGAAAACGCCATCTGAAACTGACCGCGAGGGCGGCGGAACAATTGCCCGAGTTCGAGCGCGTCTGGATGGCGGGAACCGCCGGATTGAAGCGGATGTTGTCCGACGTCGATGCGTTGGGGTTCCTCGACATTCTCGAAGAGAGGGTTTCGGAGAAAGGATTTCGTGAACGCGCACTTGAGGAATTGACCGACCCGCCGGCGATCGAGGTTGTTGCGTTTCGTCCCGAGCTCGCCAAGGATTTTGCGGATCTCAACTACGAATGGATAAACAGGTTCTTCGCCGTCGAGGAACCCGACCGGCGTGTCCTCGACAACCCCGATCGCGAGATCATCGCTCGTGGCGGCGCCATCTTTTTTGTGCTGGTTGACGGAGCGGCGGCCGGAACCGTCGCCTTGATAAACGAGGATGAAGAGACGTTCGAACTCGCGAAAATGGCGGTTTCCGGCAAATACCGCGGGATGAAGATAGGCGATCTCTTGATCCGGACGTGCATCGATCACGCCAAAGCGGTCGGGAAGTCGCGGATCTGTTTGCTGTCAAACACGAAGCTGATCCCGGCGATTCGGCTTTACCGGAAATTCGGATTCGTTGAAACTCCGCTCGATCCGGAAACCCCGTACATGAGAACCAACATCGCCATGGAACTTGACCTTAATTCAACAAGATGACTCCGATCCTCGTCTGGATATTCCTGTGTATCGTCTGGGGTTCGACCTGGATCTTCATCAAACTCGGCCTGGATTTTCTCCCGCCGGTCTCGTTCGCCGCGCTCCGCTTCTCGGCGGCCTGCCTGATACTTTGGCCCGTGCTCCGGCTTAAGCGGATCGAGATCCCGTTCCGACGGGAACTGTTCGGTTTTATCGCGCTCACCGGAGCACTTCAGTTCTTTCTCAATTACGGACTGCTCTTTTGGGGTGAGCAATTCATCAGTTCGGGGCTCGCGGCGGTGCTTCAGGCGACGATCCCGGCGTTCGGCCTTGTCTTGGCCAGGATCTACGTCGGCGAATCGATCACCGGACTGAAGGTTATCGCGATCCTCTTGGGGATCGCCGGTGTCGGGGTCGTATTCCGCGAACAACTCGACCTGAACGGACGCCTGGCGTTCTTCGGCAGCCTCGCGGTCGTCGTCGGTGCATTCTGCGCCGCCTACGCGAGCGTTCTGACAAAGTCGCGCGGCGGAAGTCTGCATCCCGCCGGACTGGTGTTCCTGCAAATGCTTGTCGGACATCTGCCGCTGTGGATCATCGGATTGGTCAAAGAAGGGAATCCGCTCGAATTTCGCTGGTCGCCGTTGGCGATCCTGTGCGTCCTTTATCTCGCCGTCGTCGGATCGATCGTTGCGTTTTGGCTTTATTATTGGCTTTTGTCTAAAATTGACGTCACCCGGGCCATGATGATCTCGCTCGTAACTCCGCTGATCGCCGTATTTGTCGGCAGTTTCTTCGGAGAACGACTCGCGATCGAGACGATTGCCGGCGGCGCGATGATCCTGCTCAGCGTTTTTCTGATCGTCATCATGCCGATCCTGCGGAAAGCCCGCACCTGATATGAAATTCGGATTCACAACCTCGGGCGAATCGCACGGAAAGGCGCTCGTCTCGATCGTCGAAGGGCTCCCGGCCGGGATGCCGGTCGATGTTTCGCTGATCGATCGTGAACTATGGCGCCGGCAGCAAGGATACGGGCGCGGCGGACGAATGAAGATCGAGACCGACACGATCGAGATCCTTTCGGGCGTACGTCACGGGCGGACGCTCGGTTCGCCGGTCGCGCTGATGATCGAAAACCGCGATTTCGTCCACTGGACCGAGGTTATGTCCTCGACGGAGCCAGAGACCGAACCGAAGAACCCACGACTCGTCAAGCGACCGCGGCCGGGGCATGCGGACCTTGCCGGCGGCCAGAAGTTCGCGGCGCGCGATCTGCGCGACATTCTCGAGCGGGCGTCGGCGCGCGAAACTGCGTCACGCGTCGCCTGCGGCGCGTTGGCGAAGCAACTCCTCGCACAGTTCGGAATCGAGATCAGAAGCCACGTCATCAAACTCGGATCCGTTCCGACCGAGCCGGTTTCAGCCTCGTGGGAGGCGATCGGATCAATTCCGCCCGACTCGCAGCTCAATTGTGCGGACGCCGGAACCGAAGCTCAGATGATCGCCGCCGTCGATGATGCGAAAGCCAGCGGCGACACGCTCGGCGGGATCTTCGAGGTCGTCGCGAAGAACGTTCCGGTCGGACTCGGATCGCACACATCATGGGCAGAAAAGCTCGACGGCAGGATCGCCCAGGCGTTCATGTCGATCCAGGCCGTCAAGGCCGTGGAGATCGGCGAAGGCGTCCGCAACGCGGGAATTCCGGGATCATCGGTGCATGACGAGATCTTTTTCGCGGATGGACGTTTCACGCGGCCGACAAACCGCGCGGGCGGACTTGAAGGCGGGATCACGAACGGCGAGGAACTCCGCGTCCGCGGCTATCTGAAACCAATCGCAACGCTCCGCAAAGCATTGCGCTCGGTCGACATCGATACCAAACGGGAAGACGCGGCCGCATTCGAGCGTTCGGATATTACGGCGGTTCCGGCCGCCGGAGTGATCGGCGAAGCGATGCTCGCGATCGTCATCGCGAACTCGAT
>JAKOSS010000938.1 GCA_029777145.1 Acidobacteriota bacterium
CACAATTCGAGTCGGCGCTTGCGGATTTTCGCGAGACGATCGAAAGTTCAAAGACGGAACGAATGAGCGACGCAAAACGGTCGCGGATGCATTTCAACGCCGGTGCGTGCCTTTACCGGCTTGGGCGGTTCGTCGAGGCCGAATCTGAATTTCGACGCTCGATCAGGCTTGATCCGACCTACGAAAAGGCGTTGTATTCGCTCGGGATGACCGAAGCTGAACTTCGGAACTGGGAATCGGCGGCCGAGTCGTTCGAAGCGGCTCTCCGGATCAACAAACGAAACGGCGAGACGTGGTTTGACGCGGCGTACGCGTATCTTGCGCTCGATCAGTGGTTGCGGGCTGAATCCGCGTTCCGGAACGCGATCAAATTCGGCTCAAAAGAACTCGCGATCAGTCATAACAATGTCGGCGTTCTGCTCGCGATGGACGGGAAGACCGACGCGGCGGTCGCGGAATTCGAAACGGCACTCGAGATCTCAAAAGGCAAACTTGCCGTCGCGGTCGACAACCTCCGGTTCTGCCGATCGAGTGCGGCCAAAACGAAGGCGGTCGGTTATGCACCGCGGTTTGCCGAGGCTGCCACGAAATAGTTAATAGCTGATAACTGAGAACTGATAGTGAGGAGAAAGTGTGGAAAAACAGAATGATGTAATGGCGATCCTCAAACTTTACGAGCTTCGCCGCGATGAAAGGATGCGCGAGGCCCGCGCTTGGTATTTGACCGAATTCAATCCGGAGTCGGTCATGGACGTGATAGCGATCTTTCGGTCCGGTCAGGCCGAGAGCGCTTCGTATCGAATGGTGACCTCGTTTTGGGACATGGCCGCGTCTTTCGTTTTGAACGGCGGGATCGATCGACAGATGTTTCTTGATTCGGGGTCCGAGTACATACTTGTCTACTCGAAGATCCAGCCGTTTCTCGCTGAGATCCGTCAGGTCTTCAGGGAACCGGATTATCTGGAGAGCCTCGAGAAACTCGTACTTTCAATTCCCGATATTGAAACGAAGATCGAAGGAAGGCGACGATTGTCGGAACTTTGGAAACGGTGATCTGATTTGGGATTCAAGATTCAAGTTGGCGACGCCGTTACGGAGAACGGGCTTTTGAACCGCGGAGTCGCCGAGTCGCAGAGTTTCTTTGGAGGGCCACGTACCGTCCGTAATTCCTGAAATCTCTGCGTCTTTGCGCCTCTGCGGTAGAGTTCTCCGGTTCCGTATTGAATCTTGAATCTTGGAATTTGGAATTCTGATATTATGTTTCATCGATGAAAAAGTACGTCATCAAACGCGATCACGACTCGCTCCCCGAGCAGCTCACGCGATACCGCGAAGAGTTGAACGAGGAGCAGTTTCGCGTTGTGACGGCAAAGCCCGGAGCGGCGCTCGTGGTCGCCGGCGCGGGCACCGGAAAGACGCGGACGATCACTTATCGAGTCGCATATCTGATCGAGCGCGGGGTTTCGCCGCGACGAATTCTGCTCGCGACGTTCACCAACCGCGCGGCGAGAGAAATGCTCCGCCGCGTCGAACAACTTACGGGATCGCAGAACGTCCATCGGATCTGGGGCGGAACGTTCCATCGCATCGCCAATCTGATCCTTCGCAAACACGCGGTCTCGATCGGGTATTCAAACAACTACTCGATCCTCGACGCCGAGGACGCGAAGGACATGATCAACGTTTCGATCGACGAAACGCGTGTCGATACGAAGTCGAAGCGTTTTCCGAAG
>JAKOSS010000939.1 GCA_029777145.1 Acidobacteriota bacterium
CCGATCTTCAATGCGGCCAGCGCGGCGAACTGCGAGATCGTCGGTGCGCTCATGACCGCGTACTGGTGGATCTTCGAGAACGCTTCGAGAAGTTCCGGAACGGCGCAAATGTAACCGACCCGCCATCCGGTCATCGCGTAATCCTTCGAGAATCCGCCCATCAGGATCGTCCGGTCGCGCGCGCCCGGAAGCGCCGGCACGCACAGGTGATCGCCGCCGTAATTGAGCCGGTCGTAGATCTCGTCCGAGATGATCAGAAGGTCGAACTCTTCGGCGATCCTGACGATCTCGATCGCGTTCTCGCGCGTCAGCACGGCGCCCGTCGGGTTGTTGGGAAAGCCGAGGAAGATCGCCTTCGTGCGGTCGGTGACCGCGGCGCGGATGTCCGCGGCCTGCGGTTCGAAGTTGTGTTCCGCGTCGCAAATGACAGGAACCGGCACGCCGTCGGCGAAGATGATCTCGGGCTCATACGCGACAAAACACGGACTCGGGACGATGATCTCGTCACCGGGATCGCAAAGCGCCTGAAAGACGCATTTGAATCCTTCGCTGACTCCAACGGTCACGACGATCTCGTTCTTCGGATCGTAAAAGACATCGTAAAGCTCGTCCAGATGCGCCGCGATCGCCTCGCGAAGCTCCATCAAACCGGAGTTGGCGGTATATCCGATCGGCTTTTCGTAGATCGCTTCGTACGCCGCCCGCGTGATCGGCGGAGGCGTCGGAAAATCGGGTTCGCCGACACCGAGCGAGATCACCTGCGGCATCGACGCCGCAATTCCAAAGAATTTGTGAAGCCCCGACGGCGGGACGCGATGAATTCGTTCGGCGATGAATTTGTTCTTGCCGGATAATTTCGGAATCATAAACGGTTCAATCAATGCACTGATAACAAGTATAACCGCTCGTTATCATGAAGTAAGCCGCTTCTGACGGAATCTTGCGAACGGAACGAGTCTCAATAGTCCCGATCCTGATAATCGCGCCAATCGTAAACGCCGTCGCCGTTTCGGTCGGCATGTCCGCCGTCCTGGCTCAGCATGTACGAAATCTCGCTCTGGGGCGCGCCGAGCATCCTGAGAACCCCAAGCTGATATTGGTTGGCTTCGGTCTCGGCCACGGTGCCGGCCTCATAGTGGTGCGAACGGTACTGCCAGAAATGGATCGCTTCGTGGACGAGAACGCTGGCAAGCCAGGTGTCGGACGCGTTGAACGTCGCGCTTGCGATGTCGATCGCACGGTCACCGAAATTCGCACCGCTTCGCGACGCCGCCCGAACCTTGAGATTGTACCGATCCAGCCAGGTGTAATAGGTGCTGGCATTATCGCGCAACATGTCCAGACAACGCTGGATCTTCGGTCGGAACGTTGTTTCCGGAATGTAACTCGAGTTTCCTTCGATCACTATCGACATATTTTTCCTCCAATCTCAACGACGTGTGTATCATCTCAGTCCGGTCGTAATGAGCAGCGTCTGCCCGCTGAAAACGACGACCGGATATCGGTTCGGATTCGACGGATCGCCGTTCCAGATCTTCGTCGCGATCACATTTCCGTTGCGTCCGGAAATGAACTTGATCCGTCCGTTCGCCGGCATCGGTATTCGCACACTCCGCTTTTCTCCGGCCGCGATCTTGTTTGACGGGCCGAACGACTCGCCTTCGACAAAGATATGGACGGGCTCGCCGGAGCGATTCTCGATCGTCGCCGTCACATAGCTCGTGGAATTTACCGGTTTCGTCGGCGTTGTATTCGTTGATCCGCTTTGGGCTCCGCTTTGCGCGAAGTAGCCCTTGAGGACCGCGAATCCGCGGCCTCCGCTTTGCGAATTCTGTGACCAAGAGGCGGGATCGGAATCGACGATCGTGTACGTGCCGGCCGGGATCGTGACGTTCGGTTTGATCTCCCAGTTCGCATTCGGCACTCCGCCCTGTCCGGGTGTGCCGCGGGCCTGATACGGACCGTAAGTCGTGCCGTTATCGCTCTTGAGTGCGATCGTACCCGGACGCGACGTGCCGCGTCCGCTGTTCCAATGATAGGTCTGGATGTATGTGATGACGAACGGTCGATTGGTCGTGAATCGCGTCGGCGACGTCGGGCCGTTGGAAACGCCGTAAACATTGCCGTTGTTTAGTACGGTCTCCTCGACTCCCGGCTTGGTCGTCGTTTTCGGCGGTACCGGCGTCGGCCTCGGAGTCGGAGTCGGAGTCGGTTTCGTGCCCGGGATCTTCACGTTTCCGATTCCCGGAATCTTGATCTCGGTCGGGATCTTCGGTTTTGTCGTCGGCTTGTCGGGCGTCGATTGCGTCTTTCCGCCGCTGCCGATCAACGTGATCCCGCGCAGGACGAATCCCGGCGCGTGTCCGGCCCAAAGTTGAGATTTCGTATCGACATAATCGAAGCGGATCGATCTTACGCGGACTCCCGCCCCGAGGCTGAAGGTCGCGAGGAACCGGTTGTCGCCGACGTCGAGTTCGCTGACACGCCTGTGTTTCGGTCCGACCGAATAGTTCCACTCGCTCGAATGGACGCCGGCCTGGATGTCAAAGACCTTGTTGCCGGCATCGGTACTGACCGTCATGCGGGCGATCGTCTTCCCTTGTTCGAGATACGTCGCGTCGTCGAGGTTGGTCACGATCGCGATCTGCGACGCCGTGAACGACGTCGGGATCGTGACGCTCAACGATCGCTTGTTCTCGTCCGTGCCCTTCAATCTCAGCCACGAACCGTCGTCAACCTCGATGTTCTTTGCCTTCCGGCCCGATCCCTTCTTTCCGCCCGCCGGGGTCAGATCGACGAGATAGAAATTCGATCCGGCGACGGTCGGCGTCGGTTTTGTCGTCGGTGGCTTCGGAGTCGGTTTCGGAGTTGTCCGCGGCGTCGGTGTCGGCTTTGGCGTTGATTTCGTTATCGGCGGCGCCGGCGTTGGTTTCGGCGTCGGTTTGGTCTTGGTCGGAACCGGCGTCGGCTTCGGACGCAGTCGGTCGAGATTCGCCGCGGCGACCGAATTGTTCGGATCTGCCCGCAACGCGCCTTCATAATCCTTGATCGCGTTGCGCGTGTCACCGCCTTGTTCACGGCACTCGCCGCGGGCGTTCAATGCCTCGGAC